>JAJFBI010000486.1 GCA_020697385.1 Microvirga sp.
GCTGACGGAAAGCCGCATCTCGTGGTGCCCTACTCGCTGACCCACAATGACGGTTAGGCAAGCTGACGGGTTGGGGTAAATGTTGGGATGAGCCCGAACGTCACTGACAGGTATTTACGCTTTTTGAAATGCGGATACGGTTGTCAAGGAGGTCGGGTAGGTGGGTACGGAGCCTACACTGTACACTGCTGCTTTGCGCGCTACGACCGTGCCCTTCGCATCAAGTCATGAAGGCGCCGCCGTTTATTGAGAGCGTCTGTCCGGTGATGAAGCTCGCCTCGTCCGAGGCCAAGAATACGGCCGCGCCCGCAACCTCCTCGACCGACCCAAACCGTCCGAGTGGTGTCAACGCGTTCAGCCGATCCCGCAGATCTTGAGGCCAATTTGCCGTCATGTCGGTTTCAATGTCAGCTGGAGCAATGCAGTTGACACGTATTCGAAGGGGCGCGAAGCGGCGCGCCAGCGAGCGTGTTAGACCGATCACGGCCGCCTTGGACGAAGCATACGCCGGGCTGCCGGCAATTCCGCCATGCTGGCCGGCAATCGATGACACGGTCAGGATGCTGCCTTGACCCGTCGCCCGCATGGCCAGCGCTGCAGCGCGAGAAATAAAAAACACGGCGCGGAGGTTTACGGCGTGCACGCGGTCCCACTCGTCTGGGGTAAGGTCCCATTCGCCACTGCGGCTGATCACGCCCGCGTTGTTGACCACGATGTCAATACGGCCGAACTGGCTGAGCACCGCCTCGACCAGCTTGTCGGGCGCGGCTTCGTCCCCGAGATCGGCGACAAATCCTTGCGCGGCCGGAAGCCTGTGGCGCGCCGAAGCGAGCGAGCGTTCGCTCGTGCCGGAAACCGCAACCTGCGCACCTTCGCGCTCATAGGCGGAGGCAATCGCGGCGCCAATACCTCGCGTGCCACCCGTAACGAGGGCAACCTTTCCAACAAGCCGGCTCACCGGAAACCCACCGCCTGAACAATGGCTGCGACGTCGCCGTGCCGATGCGCGACGCCTTCGACCTGGACGAGAGCACGGGGATCGAGGAGTTGTCCCAGAACCGTGGTGCGTGGCGGATAGGGGTCGCTTACGTTTGCGCCATAGCCCGCGTTGAAGCCCGAATAGGATCGCCAGTCCGTCAAAACATTGTTGGTGCGAAGCAAGCCGTCAACGTGAAACCCAGCGGTTTGCATCAGCCGGCGTACGCGCATCAACGCCGCGCGGGTCTGCGCCTCCGCTCCCGAAGCGATTTCACCATCCGCCTCCACTGCAAGCTGGCCGCCGATGTAGATGTTGTCCCCCGCGACCATAGCGGGAGAAGCGCGGCCGAGCACTTTCGGCGAACTGGGATCTTCAACTGGCCGGCCTCCACCCATGACCGTGATTGATTCAACCTGAACCAGCATTTCGGGTTGCTGCAAAGGCGCGCCTACGACCGTACGCGAGGGGAAAGGCGGTCCGAACACCTCCCGAAATGATGTCTCGAACGCGGCGAAATCACGAATGTCGGAAAGCGTGACGTGGAGGTTCACAACTTCCTGCAGTGATAAGCCTGCCTTAGAAAGTGTCTCAGCAAGATTCTGAAATGCCTGTTGAGTCTGCGCCCCCACGTCGCCGGCCGCTATCCCCCCGTCAGCGCCGAAAGGCAAGGCCGTGCAATAATGCTCGTTACCGGACCGTCTGCCGCGTTGGGAGCAATCGTGATCGCGGATGGCAGCCGCCGCGCCGATGATCGCCAACGCGTCGAGCTCGACAGCAGCTTGTGGAAGCGGAAAGCCCCAGGACGCCACGACCGTGTGGCTCAGCCGGACGGTGCCGAAGCATTTCGCGTATATTTCGCTGTAAAGGGGGGTGGAGCGCGGATCCGCCAAATAGGTCTTAAGCCGTACGACATCCCCTATCCCTGCTCCTAAAAGGCCCAGGACCGTCTCCAGATTTTCAAACATTTTGTAAATTTGGGCCGATACATCGACCAGCCCCGGGGTTGCGCCGGCCAGCCGTCGTTCAGCGTCGGTTCCGGCTGTCGCCCCGACATGGATTACATTTTCAACTTTGACCGCGTGCGAGAAATGCGCAATCGGGATCATCAGCTGATCGGTCCAGATAACCTCCTTCGTCATGGCGGTGCGGACTGCAAGCGATATCAGAGTACGATCTCACGCGCCACGCCGCGCACGTCCATCTCATATTCGAGATCGCGAACCGGCGGACGAGCGAAATGCCAGGTGAGTCCGGCCTGCATGGCGCCCCGTGCCGCAAGCTCATCCGCCAAGAAGGGGTGTACGTCATGCACCGTGTACAGATGCGTTCCGGTCGCGTCCTTCCAAGAGAAGCCCATCATTTGCATCCGCCGCTCCATCTCCTCCAAGACCCAACGCGCCTTCTCCCGCAATCCGTGGGTCGAGCAGTCGCCCAGACGGATTGCGTGATCACGATAATTTCCTTTCCCCTCCGGGGCTTCGCCGCTCCCGGCAATTACAAAGCTCGGCGGCGCCGAGCGTGCTAGCACAGTATAAGAGAAAGCATAGACCACTACGGTGGCGGGAGGCAGTATCTCTGGGCAGACATTGGTCCGCGCAATCGGATTGACACCACTCTGGACGATGTTCCAACGCTCCAGCGGAGCGACGTATTGCCGGTTGAAGGTGATGAAGCCGTTCTCGGTGAAGGGCGCCGGCGAGCGCAGCTCGCAGGCGCACAAGGCTGCAACGGGGCGCCCTAAGGCGCCCAAATGGGCTTCGATCATTGCGAAGCCTTCCGGGAGCGGCTTTGGCTCGCGGAGCCGCGCTCGCTCGATCGTGAAACCTTCGGCCGCCGTAACACCCGCGGAATACTGGAAAACCGACGGGATGTAGCGATACCCGCCGTCCGGATCAGTGAGCTGAGGCATCCGATTTTGGCTGAGAGTATCGGGAGGTGATGTTGCGCGCGTCCGATAATCCTGGGTTCCCTCAGGCGCTCTTTTGGATGACCTCAATCAGCTCGGCGGCGCCCGGCGTGGACTTGGCGAACTCGGCCCAGACGGGGCGCGAAAGCTCGATCCATTTTTCTCGGTCGCTCAGCTCAAGCACTGTCATTCCACGTTTCTTGATCTCTTCCACGCCGGCCGCCGACTGGTCCTCGAAAGCTTTCCGCTCGGCGGCGGCGGATTCCTTCGCGGTTTGGACCAGCAAGGTCTGGAGTTCGCCCGGGAGCCCGTCGAAGTAGCTCTTCGACATGATCACGGGGCGCGGCTCCATCACGTAGCTTGAGAAGGTGAAAAACTTCGCCACCTCGTAGAACTTCGCCGAGGTAACGGTCAAAACGTCGTTAGCCGTCCCATCGACCGTGCCCTGCTGGAGCGCGGTATAGATCTCCGGGTAAGGCAGGGGGGCCGGCACCGCGCCGAGCGCGCGAAAGCCATCCACCAGTGCCTTGTTTTGGATCACCCGCATCTTAAGGCCCTTGAAATCCGCGATGGTGCGGATCGCCGTGCGGCGGGTCTGAAAATGCTGCTCGCCGGCGCTG
>JAJFBI010000487.1 GCA_020697385.1 Microvirga sp.
CCCCGTCATCGGCAGAATGAGCCCGATCTTCACCGTCTCCTGCGCGAAGGCCGCCCCGCTCAAGGCCAGCGTCACGGCCGCGGCGCCCGCAGCTCCGATTAATGTCCGACGTCGCATGTGTTTCTCCTCCCTAAGCTCCGCTCAGTGCGTGCTGAGCAGTTGTGCCAATAAGACGCCAGCAAACGTCTCCTGAAACAAATTAGTTTTTCGGAGCCATTGCTTAAATAAATTCATAGGCGGCGGACGCCACCTCCCGGCTTCAAGTGGTCATGGGATCAATGCGATGGGCCTGGAACCGTGAGGCCAAGGCTATGATCTCGATGGATTCGACGAGACCGGCGCGGGCAAATGGATCATTGTCCGCAAAAGCCCAAGCGGCCTCCCGCGTGGGCGCCTCCAGGATCCCGAAATTCCCCAATGGACTCTCCGCATCGTCCTCCGTCAGAGCGCTGCCGATCAGCACCCTGGCGATGCCGCCTCCGCCTGTGGCGACGTGCTGGCGGTGCGCATCCCTGTGCTGCTCGCGCAGTTCCGCCATGCCGGGCTTGTGGCGACAGATCATCAGCCAATACATGGCGTCACGCTGCTACGGCCGGAGAAGCCGCTGCCTTGTTCTCCATCACGATCATACCGGCACCTGTCATTGAAGCGGGAACGAAATAGTGCTTGTGGCGGATCACCACGTCGCGATCCATCGCGCCGCGCATGACGAGCCACATCATCAACTCCGCGCCCTCGCTGCCGAACATCTCCACATACTGCTCCCGGGACATGTTCGCGAGCTTGTCGGGATCGCTGGCGATGTCATTTAGGAAAGCTCGGTCAGCCTCTGGGTTCACGAAGCCCGCACGAGCCCCCTGAAGCTGGTGGGACAGGCCGCCCGTCCCCAGAACAACGAAGCGCTCATCGCTCGGGTAGCTCTCGATGGCCTGACGCAGAACGCGTCCCATCTCGTAGCAGCGGCTCGGAAGCGGAATGGGATACTGGATCACATTGACGAAGATCGGCACGACCCGCACAGGCCACTCGGCGGGACGTCCCCAGAACAGCTCCATCGGCACTTGAATGCCATGGTCGACCTCGATCTCCTGACAGATCATCGGATCGAACCGGCTCTCGATTAGCGTGTCGATGAAGTGCCAGGAGAAATCGACCGCACCTTTGAACGGCGGGATGGTGCGAGGCCCCCATCCCTCGTCGACCGGGCGGTACTCCTCGGCACAGCCTACCGCGAAGGTCGGCACCTTATCGAGGAAGAAGGAGTTGCCGTGATCGTTAAAGATCACGACGGCCACATCGGGCTTGTGCTCCTTCACCCAGTCCTGCCCAGGGATGTAGCCGTCGAAGAACGGCTTCCAATCCGGCGTGTCACGCAAGCCTTTGTCGATCGCCGCGCCGATTGAGGGAACGTGGGACGTTCCCAATCCTCCGATGAGCTTCGCCATTATATTTTCTTCCCTAAGCGATTCCGCAGAAAATCATCGTGTTCCATCCCCGCCTGATGAGCACCGATCTCGGTGATGCGCACCGGATCGACGGCGGAGATCTTGAGGATGAAGAAGAGGTTTCCGCCGAGCCGCACCATCTCGCGCCAGTTGCGCGACATGACGGCTTTCTTCTCTTCAGGCGTCAGGCCGAAGCGGTCGAGATAGGCGCCCTCGTCCTGCTTGAAGGCCTCGCGGTTTTCAGGCTTGCTCAAGCCCATCGCCATCTTATTGATGCGATATCCGCCGAGCGACCGCTTGCGGTCGAAGAGCGGCGTGTCGGGTATGCGATCCTGCCCTTGCTTCTCGTCCATGATCTCAACGCTCCATCGCGGCAGCACCATGCGTGCCCACAAGCTTGTCCCCGAAACCCAGCCAGCGCAACAGGGCGGCGGACACCTGCTCCGGCTGCTCGAGCAGGGTCATGTGACCGCTGTCTTCGATGACGACCAATTCCGCATTGGGGATGTGGGCTGCCATCTCCTCGTGCTGCGCGAGCGGACTCCACCGATCCTGACGCCCGACCATGACCAAGGTCGGGCACGTGATGCCTTCAAGACGAGGCAATAGGTTCGGGCGATTGAGCAGCGCCCGGATTTGCCGTTGGTGCTGCTCAGGCGTTGCCCGCGACACCATTTCCTTCAGAGGGTCAAGAAGCGCTCGATCCTCCACCCTGTCCGCATGGACCATGGGCGGCAACCAGCGATCGGCAAGTGCTCCCATGCCTGCATCGAAGGCCAAGTCCACCAGCACCTGACGCTTGGCCTCCTCTCCGTCCTTCCGGGAGTCGATCCCGGTGTCGATGAGGGCGAGCTTCACGATGCGCTCAGGCGCGAGGCGCACCATTTCCATGGCGACCCGCGCGCCCATGGAGTGGCCGATGGCGATGATAGGCCCCTCCACCATCGCCAGCGCCGAACGGGCCATGGCTTCAAGGGAGTCGTGCTCGGAAAAATCGGCGACGAGAACAGGTGCATGGGGGCGCAGGGCTTCAGCCTGAGCCGTCCAGACACTCGCATCGCAGAGCAGTCCCGGCAGGAGGAGGATTGTCGGATGCTCGCTCGTTGCCTTGATCATTGCGTTCCCCCATCAGTAGGCGACCGAACCATATTCAACAGCCTTTCCTCACTGCTTCGGTATACCTGCCTTCTCGATCACCACCCGCCACTTCCCGATGTCGGACCGGAGACGCCCCGTCAGTTCAGCCGGCGTCTCGCTGCGCGCCTCGATGCCCAGCTCCAGCAGCCGCGTCTTGATCTCCTGCGTTGCAAGGATTTCTTTAAGAGTGGTGTTCAGCTTCTGGATGATCGGCTCGGGAGTGCCCTTCGGCGCGAAGAGAGCATTCCAGGATGTAACGTCAAATCCAGAAATGCCGGTTTCCTGAACGGACGGAACATCAGGCATCGCGGCCGAGCGGCGCGGCCCCGATGTGGCCAGCGCCCTCACCTGCTGCCCTTCCAGGGCCGATTTCAACGCAGCCTGGGAGTCGATCAGGAGATGCGTGTCGTTCCGGATCAGCGATACGATAGCGTCCGGCGTGTTGCGGAATGGCACGTGCCGGAAATCGACGCCTGCCTCGCCCTTAAACAGAACAGAGGTGAGATGTTGCGTGCTGCCGACCGCGATGGTCGCGACATTCAGCGTTCCCGGCTTGTCCTTGGCCGCCTGGATCAGGTCCTTGAAGGTTTTGTAATCGGAATTGGCGTTCACCACGAAGAGGAAATCGAAGGTGCCGAGCGTTGAAATCGGAACGAAATCATTCAAAGGATCGAACGGCAGATTAGCGAAGAGCGGGACGCTCACGGCCGTTCCGTTCGTGAGCATTGTCAGCGTTTGCCCGTCGGGTGCACTCGACAGGGCCGCACGCGCAGCCGTAATGCCGCCTGCGCCCGGCATGTTCTCGACGATGAAGCGCTGTCCCATCTTCTCGCTGAGCTTCTCGGCGACGATGCGGATCGTAACGTCGGCCACGCCGCCGGCGCCGAACGGCACGATGATCTTGACGGGGCGAGTGGGA
>JAJFBI010000033.1 GCA_020697385.1 Microvirga sp.
CTGTGGAGAGCAAGATCGCCCAAGCACCTTCTGCTGTCGATTTTACAAATTTTGCCTTCGACTCGCCACACTCGCGCTGCCACAATATCCGGGTCAGAGATCACATAGGAGGAACTGACATGCCGCTGCAGAATCACCTGACGGAACTGGAACGGAAGCATCGGGCTCTCGAGCGCGAAATCCAGGATACCCTCAACCGACCCTCCGCAGATGACATGAGGCTGGCAGAACTCAAGCGAAGGAAGCTTCAGCTCAAGGACGAGATCTCACGGCTGAGAAGCTCCGAATCGGCGGTGCACTAGCCGCGCGTTTCCTCAGTATTCCCATTCTCAAGAAGCCGTCGCTTCATCCAAAGTGGCGGCTTTTTGCATGAAGGTTTGACTTGGTTTCTTCAGAAAAGTGCCGCCGCCCCGTCATAGACGAGCTTGGCCCCGACGAAGACCAGCAGCACATAGACGGCCGTATAGAAGAGCTGGCCCGACACGCGCCGCACCAGCAGCACCCCGGCCCAGGTGGAGGCGATCGCCACGGGAAACAGGGCTCCGGCCGTCGCCATGTTCTCGGCCGTCATCTGGCCGAGCGCCAGATAGGGCGGCACCTTGATCCAGTTGATCAGCGCGAACACGACCGCTCCCGTGCCGACGAAGACGTCGCGCGGCAGGCGCTGCGGCATCACGTAGATCTGGAACGGCGGCCCGCCCGCATGGGCGATCATGCTGGTGAAGCCCGTCACCCAGCCCCAGAACATCCCGCGGGGCATGTCGGCCAGCGTCGCCTTCGGCTCCCGTCCGCCCCGCTCCAGAACCAGGCGGCGGGCGGCAAAGGCGATGGAAATCAACCCGACGGCGAGCTTGATCGCCGCATCGGACACCTGAGCGGCCAGAAGATACCCGGTGACAATCCCCGTGGTGGCGCCCACGACCAGGATCACGACGTTGCGCTTATCCCAGGTGTACCGATAGGCCCAGACCGAGACCACGTCCTGCACGATCAGGATCGGCAGGGTGATGGCCGCCGCCTGCACGGGCGAGACGACGAGCGCCATGAGCGGCAGGGAGAGCATCCCGAGGCCCGAGAAGCCGCCTTTGGCCAAGCCGAGAAGCGTCACGGCCGGAATGGCCGCGGCATAGAACAGAGGATCGGTAATCACGAGGAACTCGCCGAAAGTCGGATCGCCGAAAGTCTCCGCTGACCACGACGTTAACGCCTGCTACCACAACAGCCATTCGAAGTCTCATGCCGTGAACGCAACGGGGAAACGCCATGTCATCGACCCAAAGCCGTTATCATGAGGTCTATGCCGGCTGGAAAGCCGATCCGGAAGGGTTTTGGGCACAGGCTGCGCGGGAGATCGACTGGATCAAGCCTGCCGATAAAGTCTTCGACGCCGCTGTCGGCACCTACGGCGCGTGGTTTACGGGAGCCGTCTGCAACACCTGCTACAACGCCGTCGACCGCCATGCGGCCACCCGCGGCGATCAGGCGGCCATCATCTATGACAGCCCGGTCACGAACTCCAAGCGCCGCATCTCCTATGCCGAACTGCGCGACGAGGTGGCGACGCTTGCCGCCGTGCTGCAGGACATGGGCGTGCGGAAGGGTGACCGCGTCGTCATCTACATGCCGATGATTCCCGAGGCGGCCTTCGCCATGCTCGCTTGTGCCCGCATCGGGGCCATCCACTCGGTGGTGTTCGGCGGATTTGCCGCCAAGGAGCTCGCCACCCGCATCGACGACGCCAAGCCCAAGGCGATCCTCACCGCCTCCTGCGGCATCGAGGGCGCCCGCACCATTCCCTACAAGCCCCTCCTGGACGAGGCGATCACGCTCTCCGCCTCGAAGCCCGATGCCTGCCTCGTCTACCAGCGGCCGCAATGCGCGGCGTCCCTCGTCGAGGGCCGCGATCTCGATTGGCAGAAGGCCGTTGCGGACGCCCGTCAGGCGGGCAAGCAGGCCGAATGCGTGCCGGTGGCCTCCACCGATCCGCTCTACGTGCTCTACACCTCGGGCACGACCGGCAAGCCCAAGGGCGTGGTGCGCGACAATGGCGGCCACATGGTCGCGCTGAAATGGTCCATGGGCAATTTCTTCGGGGTCGAGCCCGGCGAGGTGTTCTGGGCCGCTTCCGACGTGGGCTGGGTGGTGGGCCATTCCTATATCGTCTATGCCCCGCTGCTCCATGGCTGCACGGCGATCCTCTACGAGGGCAAGCCGGTGGGTACGCCCGATGCCGGCGCCTATTGGCGGGTGATCGCCGACCATGGAGTCGTGACCCTGTTCACGGCGCCGACCGCCTTCCGGGCGATCAAGAAGGAGGATCCCGGCGCAGAGCTCCTGAAAGGCTACAACCTCTCGTCGTTCCGCGCCCTGTTCCTCGCCGGCGAGCGGGCGGATCCCGATACGGTGAAGTGGGCCGAGGACATTCTGCAGGTTCCGGTCATCGACCATTGGTGGCAGACCGAGACCGGCTGGCCGGTGGTGGGCAACCCGCTCGGCCTCGGCGCGCTTCCGGTCAAGCACGGCTCGCCCACGGTGCCGCTCCCCGGCTACACGGTCGAGGTGCTGGACGAAGGCGGCAAGCAGGTTGCTCCCGGCACCATGGGGGCCATCGTCATCAAGCTGCCGCTCCCGCCCGGCGCCCTGCCCACTCTCTGGCAGGCGGAGGACCGGTTCCGGGAGGCCTATCTCTCCGTCTATCCCGGCTACTACAACACCTCTGACGCGGGCTACATCGATGAGGACGGCTATGTCTGGGTCATGGGCCGCACGGACGACATCATCAACGTGGCGGGCCATCGCCTCTCGACCGGCGGCATGGAGGAGGTCCTGGCCTCCCATCCGGCGGTTGCGGAGTGCGCCGTCATTGGCGTGAAGGACTCGCTCAAGGGCGAGGTGCCGTGCGGCTTCGTGGTGCTGAAATCCGGCGTGCAGAAGACCCCTGAGGAGATCGAGAAGGATCTCATCGGCCTCGTGCGCGAGAAGATCGGGCCGGTGGCCGCCTTCAAGCTCGCCATCACCGTGCCCCGTCTGCCGAAAACGCGGTCGGGCAAGATCCTGCGCGGCACCATGAAGAAGATCGCCGACGGCGATCCCTGGACCACCCCCGCCACCATCGACGATCCGATCATTCTTGAGGAGATCGGCGACGTGCTGAAGGCGAGGGGGCTGGCGGGATAATGCCATCAAATGTCATCCCAGACGCCGCAGGCGATCCGGGATCGTGTGCAGGACGGAGCGCCGGAAGCTCAACACTGTCATCCCCGCGCAGGCGGGGATCCATAACCGCCGACGTCTCAGAAGAGGGCGAACCACGTCGCGCTTCCTTCTGCACCGTCAGCGTTTATGGATCCCGGGCTCTGCTTCGCAGCCCCGGGATGAGAGGACTGAACTGGTTTACGCGATCTCGGATCTCCGCTGCGCTTCGTCCGGGATGACCACTTGGCAGAAACAAAAAAGGCCCGGATCGCTCCGGGCCTTTTCTCGTAAACCTTACTCTTCGTCTTCGTCGTCGCGCTTGAGCGTCTTGAGCTTGGCGAAGACCGAATTGACGTCGATCGCCTCTTCCTCGACCGGCTTCGGGCGGCTCATGTCCGTGAAGGGGTCGACGGGCCGCTCGGGGGCCGTGGAGACTTCCGCCGGCATGAGGGTGCCGCCATGATCCTGGGCTTCCACATGCGGACGGTCCTTGGCGGCGCGCTGCACCTCGAAATCCAGGTCGATCTGCGAGCACAGGCCCAGGGTCACCGGGTCCATGGGGGTGAGGCTGGCCGAGTTCCAGTGGGTGCGGTCGCGGACCTGCTGGATCGTGGTCTTGGTGGTGCCCACCAGCCGCATGATCTGCGCGTCCTTGAGCTCGGGATGGTTGCGCACCAGCCAGAGGATCGCATTCGGGCGGTCGTGGCGGCGGGACACGGGGGTGTAGCGCGGGCCCTTCTTGATCTTCTTCTGCTCCGGCAGCTTCACCCGCGACTCGGCGAGCCGCAGGCGGTGGTTCGAGTCGCCTTGCGCCTTCTCGATCTCTTCGCGGGTCAGCTGGCCCATGGAGATGGGGTCCGCGCCCTTGATGCCCGCGGCCACTTCGCCGTCGGCAATGCCCTTCACCTCAAGCGGGTGGAGCTTGCAGAAGTCGGCGATCTGGTCGAACGACAGCGACGTATTCTCGACGAGCCAAACGGCTGTCGCCTTCGGCATCAGCGGTCCCTGGGACATGTAAGCGAACCTCCTTCAGGCCGGGCGCCGGACATTTCGGCGCCGCACGGCAAAACTCTCTTGCGCTCCGAACCGGTGCGGACCGGAGCATCTCGTCTCACGATGTGAGGGAAACGGGATGATTATAGGGATCGTGCCGCGATGTTGCAAATTTTTGAGCATCGATCCCTTAACTGGCGCATCGGCGATGTCGCTAAAGGGTCAGCACGATCTTCCCGATGTGCTCGCCTCCATCCATGCGGGCATGAGCCTTGGCCACGTCCTCGAAGGCGAAGGTCGAGTCCATCACCGGCCGGCAGCGCCCTTGCGCGAGCAGCGGCCAGACCTTGTCCTCGAGGGCACGGGCGATCACCGCCTTTTCCGCCGGGGAGCGCGGCCGCAGGGTCGAACCCGTGTGGGTCAGCCGCTTGACCATGAGGCGGCGGAAATCGACCTCGACCTTGGGGCCCTGCAGAAAAGCGATCTGCACGATCCGCCCGTCCTGAGCCGCCGCGTCGTAGTTGCGCGGGATGTATTCGCCGCCCACCATGTCGAGGATCAGGTCCGCGCCCCGGCCGCCCGTGGCCTCCTTCACGGCCGAGACGAAATCCTGGCTCCGGTAGTTGATCGCCACATCGGCGCCAAGCCGCAGGCAGGCGTCGCATTTCTCCGCTGTTCCGGCCGTGGCGATGACCTTGGCGCCGAAGGCCTTGGCGAGCTGGATCGCCGTGGTGCCGATGCCCGAGGTGCCTCCGTGGATCAGGAAGGTTTCGCCCGCCTGCAGCCGGCCCCGGTCGAACACGTTGGTCCAGACCGTGAAATAAGTCTCTGGAATGGCCCCGGCCTCCTCGGTGGACAGGCCTGGAGGAACCGGCAGGGCATTGCTCTCGTGCACGAGAGCGTATTCCGCATAGCCTCCGCCGGGCACCAGGGCCATGACGGGTTCGCCCATGGAGAAGCGTTCGGCGCGGGGGCCTGCGGCCACGACTTCGCCGGCGACTTCGAGGCCGAGGATGTCGGGCGCTCCGGGTGGCGGCGGATAGCCGCCCTGGCGCTGGAGCACGTCGGGACGATTCACACCCGCGGCCTTCACGCGCACCAGGATTTCACCGTCGCCGGGCTGGGGAACGGGGCGCTGCACGACCTTGAGCACCTCTGGTCCGCCGCTTCCCTCCGTCACGACCGCGCGCATCATGTCCGGAATCTGCCCCATTTTTCCCTCCTTTGGTCAACACTCTCCCGGGATATAGGACCCGTTGGCAAGGAACACATGTCCGATTAACGTCACCACCAACCCTGGAGGAGAATGCCATGGCCCTCGATCCCTTCGCCGATGAACCGCGGCGCATCGTCAGCGGACACGAAATCGGCCAGGACCTGTCGATGCTCTCCATCGACGAGCTCGATGAGCGTGTCGAGATGCTCGAGCGGGAGATCGCCCGCCTCAAGGACGCGAGGGCCAAAAAGGAAAGCTCCCTGGCTGCCGCGAGCGCCTTCTTCAAGCTCGGCCAGATCTAGAGGGCTTAACGGCGCATTAACCATTTTCGAGCATGACTAAAGCATCCAGGTCTCTCCCTGGATGCCGAGTGGCTCAGAGGCTCACTCTGTTTGACGCTTCCCTGTTAGACTTCAAGAGCCGCCACGAGCGGCTCAATTTTTTGGGTCCGATGCCCTGCTCTTGGTTGCGCATCGTTCTGCGCGGGAAAACCGGGGCCACTTTTTGCTGACGTTGCCCTCTAGGTCTCCACGAGGCGCCGGCTTAACCTTAAGAAGAGGTTACCGAGGCAAGTCTCCGCGGACCGTCCTATAATCCCTTCATGAGTTGCAGCCCTCCGCTCCGGCGGAGGACAGGTCTTTGGGAGAGACGCGTGAACGAGCCCGACGTGATCCAGCTTGGTGTCGATCCTGTCCGGTTCGGGCAGAGCTTCGTAGGGTCTGATGCCTTCAGGGCCCTGTTCCAGGAGGGCATGGAGCTGATTGAGGAGACGGCCGCCTATCTCGACGGTCCGGGCCGGGAGGAATCCCGGCATCTGGAGCGCCAGACGAGCCTCGTCTATGCCAGCGAGAGCATGCGGCTCACCACCCGGTTGATGCAGATCGCCTCCTGGCTCCTGCTGCAGCGGGCGGTAGCCGAAGGGGAGATCTCCCCCGACCAGGCCCAGAACGAGAAGAACAGGGTCCGCCTGAACTCGTCGGACACCAAAACGAGCATCGAAGAATATGAGGCCCTTCCGGAGCGACTGCGGGATCTCATGGGGCTTGCCACGCGCCTCCACGCCCGCATCCTCCATCTGGAGCGCCTGATCGCCGAGGCAGGATCCGCTCCCCGTCCGGCAGTACGCAATCCGATTGCCGCCCAGCTCGGCATGCTGGAGAAGGCATTCGGGCCGGCTGAGTAACACGGCCGTTTGTATCACTCCCACGTCATGGCCGTCCCCGGACTTGATCCGGGGATCAGTCCCGGCCATCCCGATACGGTGAATCTCGGCGTTTTTCAGATCGTCATCACCGGCACAAGGCCGGTGATGACGATCGAGCAAGAGTGTCGGAAGCGACAACGAAAAAGCCCCGCTTGAGCGGGGCTTGTCATATTCCGGTTTGAACCAACCGGCGCGGAGCGCCCGGTTACTTCTTGGCGCCGATGCCCAGGCCGCCGAAACGCGAGTTGAAACGCGACACGCGGCCGCCGCGGTCGAGCAGCTGCTGCGAACCGCCGGTCCAGGCCGGATGGGTGCTCGGGTCGATGTCGAGGTTGAGGGTGTCGCCCTCTTTGCCGTAGGTCGACCGGGTCTGATACTCGGTGCCGTTGGTCAGGACCACCTTGATGAAGTGGTAGTCGGGATGTTCGGTTGCTTTGCGCGCCATTGCCATAGTCCTTCTCGCGGCCAGCCAAGTCTGGTCAGCCCGCAATGTGAGATCGAGCCTGAATTAATGAATGCGCGCCTATACCTCACTTAAGTGGTTGAAACAAGCCGGGGCAAAGGTGCTAAACCGTCCCAGAGCATTTTTCGGCAGGGTGAGCTTGGTTCGCTGCCGGAATTTGAGACAGCTCAAAAGAAAAGGGCTGATTCCATGCCAATGGAAACAGCTCCGATCCGTGATTTTTCGTCAACGAAGGCTGACATGGCCGATTTGCCCTCCGACCAATCCCGCTCCAAGGCCGCGCTCAGCGCTCTGAAACCGCTAATTCCCTACGGCCTCGCCTACAAGGGCAGGATCGCCGCGGCGCTGGCAGCCCTGGTCCTGGCTTCTGCCGCCACGCTCGTCGTGCCCATCGCGGTGCGGCGGGTGATCGATTTCGGCTTCTCGGATCAGGGTCGGGACTACATCAACGCCTATTTCGTCCTTCTGATGGGCGTCGTCGGCATCCTCGCCCTGGCCAGCGCGCTTCGCTATTACTGCGTCATCACGCTCGGCGAGCGGGTGGTGGCGGACCTGCGCTCCGCCGTGTTCCGGCATCTGACGTCCCTCGATCCGGCCTTCTTCGACCAGACCAAGAGCGGCGAGATCGTGTCGCGGCTTACCGCCGACACCACCCAGGTCAAGGCGGCCTTCGGGGTCAGCATTTCGATCGCGTTGCGCAACCTGTTCCTGTTCCTGGGCGCGACGGTGCTCATGATCATCACGAGCCCGAAGCTCTCGGCCCTCGTGCTGCTTGCCATCCCGGTGATCGTCCTGCCCCTCGTGTTTTCGGGCCGTGCCGTACGGCGCCGGTCGCGGGCCGCGCAGGATCGCCTGGCCGATGCCTCGGCCTATGCGGCGGAGGCCGTCGGGGCCGTGCGCACCATGCAGGCCTTCGGCATGGAGCGCGCCACCGCGGCCCGCTTCGCCGCCGCGGCCGAAGAGGCTTTCGGCGCGGCAAGGCTCTCCACCACCATGCGGGCCTACCTCACGGGCGCTGGCCTCTTCCTGGTCTCGGCCAGCGTCGTGGCGGTGCTCTGGTACGGCGCACAGGACGTGCTGGCCGGCACCATGACGGGCGGGCGGCTGTCGCAGTTCGTGCTCTACGCGGTCTTCGCCGCAAGTTCCCTCGGCCAGCTCTCGGAGGTCTATGGCGAACTCGCCCAGGCCGCCGGCGCGGCGGAGCGTCTGGGCGAAATCCTGGCTGCCAAACCCGCCATCGAGGCGCCCCGCAACCCGAAGCGCCTGCCGAACCCGCCCCTGGGCACGGTGGCGTTCAAGGACGTGCATTTCGCCTATCCGACCCGCTCCGAGCAGCGGGCGCTGCATGGCCTGAGCCTCACCGTGAGCTCCGGCGAAAGGGTCGCCATCGTCGGTCCCTCGGGCGCCGGCAAGAGCACGATCCTGCAACTCCTCCTGCGCTTCTACGATCCGCAGGGCGGTTCGATCTGGGTCGATGGCATTCCCATCGACGAGGTGGACCCCGTCAGCTTACGGGCCCGCATGGCCCTCGTGCCGCAGGAGCCGACGATCTTCGCGTCGAGCGTCCTCGACAACATCCGCTACGGCAGGCCTGAGGCCACGGAGGACGACGTGCGCCGCGCCGCCGAACTCGCCTCCGCCGACGGGTTCATCCGGGCTCTGCCGCAGGGCTATGAGACCATGATCGGCGAGCGTGGCGTGACGCTCTCCGGCGGCCAGCGCCAGCGCCTCGCCATCGCCCGTGCCATCCTCAAGGACGCGCCGATCCTGCTCCTCGACGAGGCGACCTCGGCGCTTGATGCGGAGAGCGAGCGCAAGGTGCAGGGCGCCCTCGACCGGCTCATGGAAGGCCGCACCACCCTGGTCATCGCCCATCGCCTCGCGACGATCCGCTCCGCCGACCGCATCCTCGTCATGGACCAGGGCCGGATTGTCGAGGAGGGAACCCACGAGGCGCTTCTCGCCCAAAGCGGCCTTTATGCGCGGCTCGCGCGGCTGCAGTTCACCGGGGAGCAGGGGCACAGCGAGGCCGCTGAATAAGCTGGGTCGCGATAAGAATTCATGCCGAGGGTGGCTGACATCCGACTATCGGCTCCCATCTGACTTAAAAGTTGCTGCGTACAGGATCAGGACTCGAGATCAGCCGGGAGGACGGCATGGTCGTCAGCAAGCGGCATCCGCAGGATTCGCCCCGCATCAACATCCACGAGCCGTGGGACCTGCAGTATTGGTCCGACCGCTGGAACGTCCCGCGCCATCACGTAGTGGAAGCCATCCGCCTCGTCGGCGATCAGGTTCATGACGTCGCGCAGGCTCTCGGCAAGAATTAGAGCATCGTACGGAAAAGTGGATCCGGTTTTCCGCTCCGAACGATGCTCTCATTGATGGAGGAAGCATCGGATGCATCCCAAAAGTGCAAATCCACTTTTGGGTCCGATGCTTTAGCCGGAAATCCAGTCGGCGCGGTCGCCCCCGACCGTCCTCGAAGCTCGCGCGCCGATTATTCGGACATCGCTTCGCCTGAACCGCCGAGTTCCGTTGGAAAGTCCTTCAGCTTGGGCAATCCGTCCCGCATGGGCAACACAGTCTCTGCATAATTGACATGCACGGCGGGGACGAAGGGTAGCGTCGGAATCGTTGCGGCATACACGTCCACTAGGCTCCATTGCGGGTGCCCGTTCATCAGGTGGCCGCCGCATTTCCTGCAATATTGACGCAGGCTGCGTTCAGTCTTCTGGAATGTGGCGATATGCTCGGCTCCAGATGAGACCCGTATGGCCCCAGGCTTCCAAAGCGTGAAGGCGTTCACGGGCGCAGCGGACCAGGACCGGCATGAGCTGCAATGGCAGTATCCCATGGCCTCGGGATCTCCATCGACCTCCAACGTGACTGCGCCACAGAAACAGCTTCCCAGGTGCGTCATGGCTCACCTCTCCAGGTTTGCCCCCTCACGGCAGCCGGCAATTACTGGAGAATGCTACGAAGGCGGTTCATGCAAACAGGCCGGCGTTCCCGCCATCATAGACGAAACTGCGTCATCATTGTAGGCGAGGAATGTGAGTGGCGGGCACTACGGCTGCCTGCTCGATCCGGTTCTTCAGACCCGACATGCTCCCGTGTCGTTAGGCGTAGCCCCTTGGGACGCTGATGCGGCCTTCTCGATCCGCCGAACCTTGATCACCGCTCCGTCAGCTTCAGCTCGATGCGTCGGTTGCGGGCGTAGGCCTCTTCGGTCGTGCCGTTGTCCAGCGGCTGGAACTCTCCGAAGCCGGCGGCGACGAGGTGCTGGGGCTGGACGCCTCGGGCGATAAGCGCCTGTACCACCGCGATGGCGCGGGAGGAGGAGAGGGCCCAGTTTGACGGGAATTGTGGGGTGTTGATGGGCCGCTGGTCCGTATGGCCATCAACCCGGATCACCCATGGAATATCAGGGGGCACCTGGCGTTCGAGTTCGGTCAACGCGCTGGCGATGCGGTCGATCTCGCCGGAGGCCTCGGGACGCAAGGTGGCTTGGCCGGCCGGGAACAGCACCTCGGACTGGAACACAAAGCGGTCGCCGACGATGCGCACATCCGGGCGGCTGCCGAGGATCTGGCGCAGGCGGCCGAAGAAGTCGGAGCGGTAGCGGGCGAGTTCCTGAACGCGCTGGGCCAGCGCCACGTTGAGGCGGCTGCCGAGATCGGCAATGCGGGCCTGGCTTTCCTTGTCCCGGTTCTCGGAGGCGGACAGTGCCTCTTCCAGGGCCGCGAGCTGGCGGCGCATGGCGGCGATCTGCTGGTTGAGGATCTCGACCTGGCTCAGCGCGCGGCCCGTCGCCTGACGCTCGGACTCGAGCTGCGTGTTCAGCTGGTCGGCCTGGACTTGCGCCGCGCCGCCGCTGTCGAGGAGGCTTTGCAGGCGTGCCCGCTCAGCCTCGTTGGCCCGCAGAGTGGTCTGGAGCGAGGTGACCGTCTCCTCGATGGTGCGCCGACCCGAGCGTTCGAGGGAGAGGAGGTCGGTCAGCTCGGCGATCTGGCGATTGAGCCGGTCGAGCACGGTATCGCGACCCGACAGCTCGCGGGACAGGAAGAACTGGCCGACGGTGAAGACCGAGATCAGGAAGATGATGGCGAGCAGCAGCGTCGACAGGGCGTCCACGAAGCCCGGCCAGTAATTGAGCTGACCGCCGCGCCCGCGCCCACGCCGCCCGCCTGCGCTCGATACCGGCATCAGGGCAGCCTTTCACGGGAGAGGCGGTCGAGCACCTGCTTCAGCTCCTTCTCGCGGGCGGCTTGAGCCTCCACCCAATCTCGGATCATCTGCTGCTCGGCCCGCATGTGCTGCACCAGACCCTGCACGCCTTCGGCAAGGTTCGCCATGGCCTGCGTGGCGGCCCGCCCGCCTCCGCCGTCATTGACGGCGGCAGTGAGGCGGTTGAGGGCGAGCGTCAGGTCTGGCGCGGTGCTGCTGGCGCGCAGGGAGGGCTCCGCCGGCGTGTCCATGGTGGAGGTGGCGAGCCAATCCTCCAGCTCCGTGTAGAAACGGTTCTGCGCCTGGCCGGCCTGGAGATCGAGGAAGCCGAGAACGAGGGAGCCCGCGAGACCGAACAGGGAGGCCGAGAAGGACAGGCCCATGCCTTGCAGAGGCCCGGCAAGCGAGTTCTTGAGTTCGTCGAAGAGAACCGCCGAATCCTGGCCCGTGCGCAGCGAGGAGATGATACGTCCGACCGACCCCACCGTGTCGATGAGGCCCCAGAAGGTGCCGAGCAGGCCGAGGAAGACCAGGAGGCCGGCGAGATAGCGCACGATCTCGCGGCTTTCATCCAGGCGGGCCCCGATGGAATCGAGGACCGAGCGGGTTGCCGCGACGGAGAAACCGGACTGACCCGGCCGATTGCCCAGGAGGGCAGCCAGGGGGGCGAGCAGTGCCGGCTGCTCGGGAGCCACCAGCCCTTCCTCGGTTCGCTGGAGCGTGTTGACCCAGCGCACCTCGGGCCGCAGGCGCCAGACCTGCCGGATCGCCAGTGCGATGCCGATGAACATCACGCCCAGAATCAGGGCATTGAGGCCGGGATTGGCCTGAAAGGCCTCCCAGATCTGCCTGTAGAGGATGAAAGCGACAAACCCTGCCAGAATGAGGAAGACCGCCATGCGGACCAGATAGATCCGCGGTGGGGTAAGGGGTTGATCCGCCATCGTTATCCTGTGCGTTCTGGCTTCGGGGCCGCACCAATGTGACCGCGCCCGTCCCAAGGATCAAGCGCGACCATCGGTTCCTTCGCCTGCACGAACAGAAATATCAGCTGGAAGCTAGGCTTTGGCCTTCTTCAGGAGCTTCAGGAGCTCGCGCTGCATGACCTCGTTACCGCAGGCGATCGAGCCCTTGGCCATCGGGTCGCTGCCGCCGTCGGCGTCGGACACGAAGCCGCCCGCCTCGCGGACCATGAGGATGCCGGCGGCTGCCGGCGGCCATGTCCCAGGAGTTCAGGCCGCGCTCCCAATAGGCATCGAAGCGTCCGCAGGCCACATAGGCGAGGTCGAGGGCAGCCGCGCCCCAGCGGCGCATGCCGCCCACGTAACCCATGACGGCCGCCGTCTCGCGCAGGAAGAGGCCGTGATCACCCTTGCCGATATGGGGCAGGCCGCAGGCCACCACCGCGTCGGCGAGATCTCCGCGGGCCGCCACCCGGATGCGGCGGTTGTTGAGATAGGCGCCCTTGCCGCGCTCGGCGATGAAGAGCTCGTCCTTGGCCGGGTCGTAAATCACGCCAGCGACGATCTGGCCGTCACGCTCCAGGCCGACCGAGATGGCGAATTGCGGCAGGCCGTGCAGGAAGTTCGTGGTGCCGTCGAGCGGGTCGATGTGCCAGCGGTGGCTGGTGTCGGTGCCAAGGACGACGCCGCTCTCTTCCATGACGAAGCCGTAGCCGGGGCGAGACTTCTCAAGGGACTCGCGCAGGATCTTTTCCGCCTTGCGGTCGGCGGCGGACACGAAGTCGCCCGGCCCCTTGCGCGAGACCTGAAGGTTCTCGACTTCGCCGAAATCGCGCTTGAGCGAGCGTGACGCCTTCATCACGGCATCGGTCATAACGGTCATGAGGGGCGAGCGGATCATCGTGCAGGTCCTGACAAAGAGCGGTTTTCAAAGGTGGTCGATGGACCACGGAAGGGGCGGCGTCAAGCGATGGATAACCGGACGGGCAGCCCAATTGATCCCGCGCCGAGCGATTTTACCCGGTTGGTTGGGCCTAACCCCGCCAACCACGTCTTGTATTTCTCTGCCCTCATTCTGAGGAGCAGACGCAGTCTGCGTCTCGAAGGAGCTTCCAGAGAGCACTGGACCGTCCTTCGAGACGGTCGCTCCGCGACCTCTCAGGATGAGGCTGGTGTTTACTTAAACGGAGATCACCGGCCTCGTGCCGGTGATGACGGGAGAGGAAGCGATTACCGCATCCCCAAGCGCTCGGCCGCCAGTTTCTCGGACCGGGTGCGCTCGTCGGTGGTGAGATCCTTGAGCGCGTTGTCGAGCCAGGGATCGGCCAGCCCCTGGGCTGCCGCCAGGATATGCCAGGCGGCCGCGTCGACCTTGTTGGCCGGCACACCCCGGCCGGCCACGAGAAGACGGGCGAGGCGGTTTTGGGCAATGGCGTTGCCCTTGGCGGCGGCGCGGCGGAAGTAGCGGGCAGCCTGGGACTCGCTTGCCGGGACCCCGTCGCCGTTGAAGAGCAGGATCGCGTATTCCACCTCGCCGACAGAACTGCCGTTGCGGGCGGCGCGTTCGAACAGGCGCGCGGCCTCACTGGCCTTGCGCTCGACACCCCGGCCTTTGAGGTAGAGAACTCCAAGAGCATGCTGTGCATCCGGGATCTCCGCCTCGGACGCCCTTCTCAGGAGCCCAACGGCCTTCTGCAGGTCGGCATTCGACTCGCTCGTGAGCAGGAGCAGGGCAAGGTTGTGGCTGGCGACGGCGTTGCCCTTGGCGGCTGCTTCCTCCAGCCAGGTGCGGCCCTGCACGGCATTCTTCGGCATGCCGCGCCCATCGAGGGCCATGAGCCCCAAGGCCGCCAGCGCATGGGCATCGCCCCGCTGCGCCGCGAGCCGGTACCATTCGGAGGCCTTCTTGGGATCCACCGTGACGCCGAGGCCTTGGTTGTAGAGCTCGCCCAGCAGGGTCATGGCGGCGGCGTCGTTGTTGTTCTTCTCCAGCCGCAGGGTCGCCTCGCGGAAGGCCGTCTGGTAGAGGCCGCGCTGATAGGCGCCATAGGCCAGATCGAGCTGAGCCGCGACACTTGAAGTGGCGGATGCCAGCAGAAGCGCGCCGCCGATGATCCAGGGCAGACGCATCAGCGCGACGCCTCCTGCCGCTCCAGGATTGCGGCTGCCGCTTTGACGCCTGCGGCAGGGCCGTCCGGATGCGACCAGACCGCGTCGCCAAGGGCCACGAACTCGGCATTCGTGCCGGCGAGCGTCTCGACCGTGTCGAGGCTCGGGGCATAGACCGCGCAGGGCGTCTCGAAGATCTCCGCCCACCAGGCTGCCCGCTCCACCACGCTCTCGAGGGAGGGGAGGGATCCGTCGGGGCGCGGCTCGCCGAAGAGCAGGTAATCGACTCCGGCCTCCCCGAAGCTCATGGCATCGTCCTTGGTGCGGATGCCACCGACGCCGAGGGCGCGTTCGCCTTTCAGTCGGTCGCGCAACTCCCGGACGAGGGCAGGAGCCGCCCCGTTCACGTGCGCCCCGTCGGCCCCGCCTCGCGCCGCGATGGTGGCGAGATCGGCCTTGGCGTCCGTGGTGACGATCACGGCGGCGCCATGCTCCTGGGCGGCGGGAGCCAGAGCCTTCACCTGATTGGTCAGGGTGCGCTCGTCGGCGGACGCCAGCCGCAGCAGCACGGCGGCCACGGCCCCGGTCGCGCAGGCCTCGGAAAGCTGCGGCGCGAAGGAGGAATCCTCCAGAACGGGGGTGATGAGATAGAGGCGGGCGGCGGTATCGGCCATGGGTCACTAGGATTGAGAAAACGAAAGACACCGTTCCCATAACGAAAACGGAGCCATCTTGCGAGGCCCCGCTTGTCGATCATGATTAAGGCGAAAGACGGATCGTTGAAATCCTGGGTGAAACCTTTCCGTCATGGCCGTCCCCGGACTTGATCCGGGGATCAGTCCCGGCCATCCCGCTTCGAAAAGCTCGGCGTCTCTCGAAACGAGATCACCGGCACAGGGCCGGTGATGACGTGGAAGGTTTGTTGAGGGCTGGAGCCTCTCCTTACTCGGCTGCCTGACGGTTGGTGCCAAAGGTCGGGTCGAGCTCGCCGGAGGCGTAGCGCTTGGCCATCTCGGCCAGGGTGTAGACCCGCTTGATCTTCGAGGCCTGGCCGGCGGTGTTGAACTCCTGCAGGCGCTGCTTGCAGAGCTTCGTCATCGCGTCCATTGCGGGCTTCAGGTACTTGCGCGGATCGAACTCGCCCGGGTTCTCCTGAAGAACCTTGCGGATCTGGCCGGTCATGGCCATGCGGTTGTCGGTGTCGATGTTGATCTTGCGCACACCATGCTTGATGCCGCGCTGGATCTCCTCCACCGGCACGCCCCAGGTGGGCTTCATCTGGCCGCCGTACTGGTTGATGATGTCCTGCAGGTCCTGCGGAACGGAGGACGAGCCGTGCATCACCAGATGGGTGTTCGGCAGCTTCTGGTGGATCTCCTCGATGATGTGCATCGCGAGGATCGCGCCGTCGGGCTTGCGGGTGAACTTGTAGGCGCCGTGCGAGGTGCCCATGGCGATGGCACGCCGAGCTCGCCTTCCACCGAGATGCCGCCGAGATGGGCCATCTCGACCACCTTCTTGGTGACGCCCACATTGTAGTCCCAGTCGCCCGGGGTCTTGCCGTCCGCCTTCAGGGAGCCGTCCATCATCACCGAGGTGAAGCCGGCCTGGATGGCGGTCATGCAGGTAGCGGGCTCGTTGCCGTGGTCGAGATGCACGCAGACCGGGATCTGCGGGTAGATCTCGGTCACCGCGTCCATCATGTGCTTGAGCATGACGTCGTTGGCATAGGAGCGCGCGCCGCGGCTCGCCTGGATGATCACCGGGGCATCGACCTCGCTGGCCGCCGCCATGATCGCGAGCGCCTGCTCCATATTGTTGATGTTGAAGGCAGGCACGCCATAGCCTTGCTCGGCTGCGTGATCCAGAAGCTGCCTCATCGTGATGCGGGCCATTTGGTCCTCCGTATTGGTTTTGCTTTTAAACAGCGCTGAAGCTGAACCTCAGCTTAAGCCATCTGGTTAAGCTATTTAGGCCACGTTTTCGGCCGGCAAAGTGGATTAACCACTTTGCCGAGGATACCCTTAGCCCCTCAGAGCTTCCACGCCGGGGAGCGACTTGCCCTCGAGCCATTCGAGGAAGGCGCCGCCCGCGGTCGACACATAGGTGAAGCTGTCAGCAACGCCGGCATGGTTGAGAGCCGCCACCGTGTCGCCGCCGCCGGCGACCGACACGAGCTTGCCGTCCTTGGTGCGCTGCGCGGCATGGCGGGCCGCCGCGACCGTGCCTTGGTCGAAGGGCGCAATCTCGAAGGCGCCGAGGGGGCCGTTCCAGACCAGCGTCGCCGCATCGTTGATGGCTGAGTTGACGCGCTCGACCGACTGCGAGCCCACGTCGAGGATCATCTGGTCCTCGGGGATCGCGTCGATGCCGTAGGTGTGGTTGTGGGCGCCCGCCTTGAACTCGTAGGCGCAGACGCCGTCGACGGGCAGGATGATGGCGCAGTTGGACTCGCGCGCCTTCTCGATGATGCGCATGGCAGTCGCGGCGAGATCCTTCTCGGCCAGCGACTTGCCGATGCCGAGGCCCGTGGCGTGCACGAAGGTGTTGGCCATGCCGCCGCCGATCACGAGGGCATCGACCTTGGTCACGAGGTTTTCGAGCAGGTCGATCTTGGTCGACACCTTGGCGCCGCCCACGATGGCGACGACCGGGCGCTTGGGCGCTTCCAGACCCTTGGTCAGGGCGTCGAGCTCCGCCTGCATGGTGCGGCCGGCGTAACCCGGCAGCGCGCGGGCCAAGCCCTCGGTGGAGGCATGCGCCCGGTGAGCCGCCGAGAAGGCGTCGTTGACATAGAGGTCGCCGAGCTTGGCCAGTTCCTGAACGAAGGCCGGATCGTTCTTCTCCTCGCCCGCATGGAAGCGGGTGTTTTCGAGGAGGAGCACGTCGCCATCCTTCATGACATTCACGGCACCGCTGGCGGCTTCGCCGATGCAGTCATCGGCGAAGGCCACGGGCTTGCCGAGGTGCTGCGAGACCGCTTCCGCAACCGGCTTCAGGGATTCCTTGGGATCGCGTCCCTTCGGGCGTCCGAAATGAGCGAGAAGGATGACCTTCCCACCCTTGTCGGCGATTTCCCGGATAGTAGGCAGGACGCGCTCGATGCGCGTCGCGTCCGTAATCCGGCCGTTCTCCATGGGGACGTTGAGGTCCACCCGGACGAGAACGCGTTTTCCCTTGACGTCGGCCTGGTCGAGCGTGCGGAAGGCGGTCATTGAGCAGCCTCCCTTAGATCAGCTTCGCCATGGCGATGGCGGTGTCCGCCATGCGGTTCGAGAAGCCCCACTCGTTGTCGTACCAGGACAGCACGCGCACGAAGTTGCCTTCCATGACCTTGGTCTGATCCATGTGGAACACCGAGGAGTGCGGGTCGTGGTTGAAGTCCGACGAGACGTTCGGGGCGTTCGTGTAGCCCAGGATGCCCTTGAGCGGGCCGTCGGCCGCCGCCTTGATCGCCTGGTTGATCTCTTCCTTCGAGGTGTTCTTCCTGGCCACGAACTTGAAGTCGACCACGGAGACGTTCGGAGTCGGCACGCGGATCGACGAGCCGTCGAGCTTGCCGTTGAGGTCGGGCAGGACGAGGCCCACGGCCTTGGCGGCGCCGGTGGAGGTCGGGATCATGTTCAGGGCCGCCGCGCGGGCGCGGTAGAGGTCCTTGTGCATCTG
>JAJFBI010000488.1 GCA_020697385.1 Microvirga sp.
CCATGACCATGATCGCCGCCTGCATCTGGTCGCTGTGGTCAAAGACAGGTGCGCTCAGGGCGCTGACGCCCGGGATGGGCCTGTTCCGGATCGTGGAAAGACCGGCACGGCGGATAGCCTCGAACTCGGTTCGCAATTGGGTGAGCGTCGGCTTGCCCTTACCGCCAGGAGCCTCCAGTTCCGCCTCGAGCTGCGGCAGGATCAATCCTTCCGGCATGAATGCCGAGAACAACTTCCCCGTCGCCGTGGTGGTCAAGCCAAAGACGGTTCCCGGCCTGACATTGACGTGGATATGGTGGAAGGACTCCTGGATGTGAACCACAGTCGGCCCGTGCGTTCCCCACGCGCAGACCGCGACAGTGAGGTCGAGCCGGTCGGCCAGGCCGGAGGCGGCCTCGGTGGCCATCGCGTACACGTTCGATCCGCGAAAACAGGCAAGGCCGAGCCGCAGGGCGAAGGGGCCCAGGCGGTAACGGCCGCTGATGCCGTCCTGCTCGACGAGCTCCATCTTGCGGAAGCTCACGAGGTAGGCATGGGCTTGGCCAGGCGGCATGCCTGCCGCGTCCGCGAGGCCGCCCAGCATCATTGGCTGGATCGCGTCCGCGAGGACCCGCAGGAGGCGCCCTCCAATTTCGATCGACTGGATGCCGCGCGCCGTGGTGCTGACTTGGGTGTCCAATTTTCATGTCCTTGTTCGGTCCGCGTCTTTGCAGGGGTTGCACGCATAAAAGAAGTCAGTCCCGAAAACATTTCCGTAAGCCAGAGACTGACCATGACCGCTTTCCCAGGGAAGCCGGGACACCAGTCCGGATCGGATGCTCCGGCCGAACGTCATTTTGTTATTGACGAATGAGTTCGTTATAAAGTACCTAGTTGGTAACGTCAAGCCATGCAGGAACGTGCAACGTCTGTCGTCGAGTGCGACACGGACGAACGAGAGTTTCATGCTTTTGAAGCGGTGGTATGGATCCGGGGAAGGCGCCGACTGTGCGCATCCTCGAAGACGCCTGCCGCCTGGATGAGGCTTTCCGAAGACGGCTCGCCGACGCCCGATGAGGCGGAAGGGGAGGCGCATCGGGCAACAACAAGGGAGGGAACCATGACGGGCGCACTTTTGCAGGCGCTGATCAGCGGATTGGCGACCGGGGGGATCTACGCCCTCGTCGCTTTAGCCTTCAGCATTACATTCACCACCACCAAGACGCTCAACTTCGGACACGGCGAGTTCGTCTCTGCGGGTGCCTTCGTCGGCGTCAGCGCGATGCTGATGCTTCTCGGGAAGCCGATGAGCGGTTCCCTCGCAGGTGAGCCTGTCGGCGGATGGCTTCAGGTAATCGCCATCGTCGTTGCCACGTTCGGGATTGGCCTCCTCGGGTTGCTCCTCTACGTGCTGGCGGTTCGTCCCTTTGCCGGCAAGCCCGGCATGTCCTGGGTGATGACCACCCTCGGCTTCGGCATCATCCTGCAAAGCATCGGCCTCGCGGTTTGGGGCCCCGGCACGGTAATGGTCCCGCCTCCCTTCGGGGACGATGTGATCCGGGTGTTCGGAATCGGAATACGGTCCCAGGAAATCCTGATACTCGTCGTTTCCCTGCTGATCATGGCCGTCTTCGACTTCATCATGCAAAGGACAATGGTCGGCAAGGCCATGCGTGCGGTGGCGCATAACCGTCAGGTCGCCAGCCTCATGGGGATCAACGTCACCGCCGTCATGCTTGGAGCCTTCTTCATCAGCTCCGCGCTTGCGGGCCTCAGCGGCATCCTGATCGCTCCGATCGCTTCGGCATCGCTCTATCTAGGCCTCGGCGTCGCGCTCAAGGGCTTCTCCGGCGCGATCATCGGGGGCCTCTCCAACCCGCGCGGCTGCGTGCTGGGCGGGTTCGCTCTGGGGGTCCTGGAATCAATGATCAACCTCTGGCAGGCCCAGTGGCGTGAGATCGTCGTGTTCGCGATCGTCATCCTCGTCCTCGCGGTTACCCCCGCCGGCCTGTTCGGCTCTAAAACGGTGGAGAAGGTCTGATGCGCTCACACCACGTATGGATCGCGATCGCGGCCGCCGCTGCCGCCGCCGGCCTGGCCTGGACTCTGGGCAACGACTATTACCTGCGCATTTTCTTCATGATGTGCGTCTACTACCTGTGCGCTGCCGGCATGAACGTCCTCGTCGGTTACGCCGGGCAGAAGTCCCTGGGCCAGGCAGGGCTGTTCGCAGCGGGCGCCTACACGGCAGCGCTCGCCACCTCGGCCTTCGACCTGGGACCCTGGACGGCCCTCCTGCTGGCCGCCGTCGTGGCAGGCATCTGCGGTGTGCTGATCTCGCTACCCTCGCTCAGGGTCAAAGGCCCTTATCTTGCGATGGTGACCCTCGCCTTCGGCATTGTCGCCGAAAAGATCGTCACCGAGTGGACTGAGGTGTTCGGGGGACCGATGGGTCTTTTCGGCATCAAACCCCTCACCCTGGCCGATGCACCGCTGTCCAACCTGGAGTGGGTGTGGTTCGGCATCGCCCTGTGCGCCGCCACGCACCTGCTCCTGCGAAACCTTCTCAACGGTCGTTTCGGCAGGGCTTTCCTGTCAATCCAGGCTGACGAAATCGCCTCCGCCTCGGTTGGAGTGCGCGTTTACCACTACAAGGTGCTCGCGTTCGTGGTCGCCGCCGTGACCTGCGGCGTCGCCGGAGCGCTCGTTGCTCAGCAGAACCAGTACATCAATTCCGACTTCATCAACTTCCATCTATCCATCTTCATCCTCCTGCTGGTTCTGTTCGGTGGGTCCGGGTCGCTCTACGGCCCGCTCCTCGGGGCCGTGCTGCTGACCCTGATCGACGCTCTGCTGGCGCAATGGCCAGCGGTGCAGCACTTCGCCTACGGTGCGCTGCTGCTCTTCGCGCTCTATGTCATGCCCGGCGGTGTGGCTGGGGCCTTGTCCAAGCTGTTCAGCAGGCGGACGCCTCCCGCACCTGAGCCCACCAGCTCCGTCGCCCTGTTCCGTCATAAAGCTCCTGCCGTCGCGGACAGTGGAGCGGTGCTGCTCGAGGTCAAAGGGGTCTCGAAGTCGTATGGGGGGGTACGTCCGGCGCAGGACGTGTCCTTCCGGCTGGGCCACGGGCACATCCATGCATTGATCGGTCCCAACGGTGCCGGCAAGAGCACGATGATCAACATGATCACCGGCGTGATAAATCCGGACGAGGGAAGTATCCAATTCCTCGGAACCGAAATCAGGGGGGAGAAGATCCATGCGATTGCCCGCCGGGGCGTGGCGCGGACCTTCCAGAATCTTCGCCTCTTCTCGGACCTGTCGGTTCTCGAGAACGTGCAGCTGGGCTGCCACGGCCGGATGTCAAACGGTTTCTGGGGATCCCTGTTCGCCCTCCCGTCGGCTCGCCGTGAGGAGGCCAGCGGACGGGCACGCGCGGTCTCAATCCTCGAGTTCGTCGGCCTGTCCGAGATGGCGCACACCGCTGCGGGAAGCCTCGCCTATGGCCTCCAGCG
>JAJFBI010000489.1 GCA_020697385.1 Microvirga sp.
GCGCCTCTCCCGCAGAGCGTTCTTCCTCCTCACCTCCCTCCAACGGCGAGCGTCGCGGACAATCCCATGCGTGATGACAACAAAAACCTCATCGTCGCCATCGTGCTGTCGATGGCGGTCCTGCTAGGCTGGCAATACTTCTTCGCGGCTCCAGAGGCCGAAAGGCAGCGTCTGGCCGCCCAGCAGCAGCAATCCACGCAGGTCAATCCCAATGCGCCGAACCCGCCGGCCAGCCCGAGCCAGGCCGGGGGCGCTGCTCCCACCGTGCCGGGAACGGTGCCGAGCACCCCGGTGGCTCCTGCGGTCGAGACCCGTGAGGCGGCGCTCGCCCGCTCGCCGCGCGTGACCATCGACACCCCCACCATCGCGGGCTCGATCAACCTGCGCGGCGGCCGCATCGACGACGTGTCGCTCAAGAACTACCGCGAGACGGTGAATCCGCGCAGCGCGAACATCGTGCTGCTCTCGCCCGCCGGCACTCAGAACCCGTACTACGCCGATTTCGGCTGGGTCGGGGGCGAGAATGGCGCCCTGCCGACCGCCGAGACGGTCTGGACCGCCGATCGCACGACGCTTAACGCGTCCTCCCCGGTGACGCTCACCTGGGACAACGGCCAGGGCCTGATCTTCCGGCGCACGATCTCCGTGGACGACAAGTCCATGTTCACCGTGAAGAACGCCGTCGAGAACCGCGGCTCCGCGGCCACGACCCTGCACCCCTACGGCCTCGTCTCCCGCCACGGCAAGCCGACGACTCTCGGCTACTACGTGCTCCACGAAGGCCTGATCGGCGTCCTCGGCGACAAGGGCCTGCAGGAATACACCTACGATGCCATCGCCAAGGAAGATCCGGTTCCGGCCGGTCAGAACACCGTCGGTGAGGTGTGGGACAGCGTGAACGGCGGCTTCGTCGGCATCACCGACAAGTACTGGGCCGCTGCGGTCATCCCGGATCAGGCGCAGCCTTACCAAGGCTCATTCACCATGCGCCAGGGCCCGACAGGCCAGATCTATCAGGCCAACATGCTCGGCACGGCGCAGACGCTCCAGCCCGGCGCCACCACGGAGGTGACGCAGCGCCTCTTCGCGGGTGCCAAGGAGGTTGCAACCGTCGATTCCTATCACGAAGCGCTCGGCATCAAGAACTTCGACCTCCTGATCGACTGGGGCTGGTTCTACTTCATCACCAAGCCGCTCTTTAAGGTGCTCGACTTCTTCTTCCGGATGTTCGGCAATTTCGGCGTCGCGATCCTGATCGTCACAGTGCTGTTGAAGATCCTGTTCTTCCCGCTCGCCAACAAGTCCTACGCCTCCATGGCGAAGATGAAGGCGGTGCAGCCGGAGATGACGTCGATCCGCGAGCGCTATGCGGACGACAAGATGAAGCAGCAGCAGGCCCTGATGGAGCTCTACCGCAAGGAGAAGATCAATCCGGTCGCGGGCTGCTGGCCGGTGCTGATCCAGATCCCGGTGTTCTTCGCGCTCTACAAGGTGCTCTTCGTCACCATCGAGATGCGCCATGCGCCGTTCTTCGGCTGGATCCGCGACCTCGCGGCTCCGGATCCGACATCGATCTTCAACCTGTTCGGCCTGCTGCCCTACAACCCGGGCGCGGTGCCGGTGCTGGGCCCGTTCCTCATGCTCGGCGTGTGGCCGATCCTCATGGGCATCACCATGTGGCTGCAGATGAAGATGAATCCGGAGCCCCCGGATCCGGTCCAGAAGCAGGTTTTCGCCTGGATGCCGGTGATCTTCACGTTCATGCTAGGCTCCTTCCCGGCCGGTCTCGTGTCGCAGCAGGCCTTCATCATGCGCAAGAATGGCGTGAAGATCGAGCTGTGGGACAACCTGCGCAAGACATTCAGCCGCAAGACCAGTCCCGCCAAGGGCTGAGCGGCGCCAGAATGAGACTCAATCGTCCCCGGGCCTCGTCCCGGGGATTTTCTTTTGGAATGACATGTGCGCCGTCATGTCTTCCGGCCGCCACGCATCTATATCAATCCCCGATGGCACGCGGTGACGAACGATGAGCGCCTCCAAGGGAAGATCGAAGCTGGATCCCGGATCGGATGCCCCCCGTGAGATCGAGCTGAAGCTGGAACTCGCGTCCGGCACGGCCGAGGACCTGCTTGCGCATCCCCTTCTGGACAAGGCGCGTCCGCTTCCCAAGCAGAGCGGGCAGCTCCATGCGGTCTATTTCGACACGGATGACCATGCCCTGCATGGCGAGGGCATCAGCCTGCGCATCCGCCGCCGCAACGGCAAGGCCATCCAGACCATCAAGGCCGAAGGTCCCCATAAGGGCATTGCCATGGATCGGAGCGAGTGGGAGACGCCCGTCGATGGGGACCTCGACCTGACCGCCGCGGCTGGCACCCCTCTCGAGAAGCTCATCGCGGACGAGGCTCTGCAGGCCCGCATAAAGCCGGCCTTCACCGTCGAGACAGTTCGCAAGGCTTTCGAGGCCAAGTTCGATGACGCCGTAATCGAGGTAGCCCTCGACCGGGCCAAAGCCTCCGGTGGGGGGAAGGCCATCACCTTCTCGGAGGTCGAGCTGGAACTGCGGCAGGGCCGCGCCGGTGTTCTCTTCGCCCTTGCCCGCAGCCTGAGCGAGGTGGCTCCTTTAAGGCTCTCGACGGTGGCGAAGTCCGAGCGCGGCTATCGTCTCCTCGACGAGGACAGCCTTAGCCCCGCCCGGGCCGAGAAGGTCAAGCTGTCGAAGGATGCGACCTGCGCCGAGGCTTTCCAGATCATCGCCCGATCCTGTCTCGCCCAGATGGTGCAGAACGAAACCCTGGTGCGGCTCACGCAGGCTCCCGATGCCCTGCACCAGATGCGCGTGGGCCTGCGGCGCCTGAGGGCCGCCATGTCCCTGTTCAGGCCCCAGTTGCTGACCGACTCGGAGAGCGACAAGATCCGAGACGACCTCCGCTGGGCCGGGCAGGCCCTGGGCGCGGCCAGGGACCTTGACGTCTTCATCGAGCGGCTGCGGTCCATGGATGACCAGCCGAATCCATCGCAGATGGAGGAGATCGAGCGGCGGCGGGCGGAAGCCTACAGGGATCTGCTGGAGTCCCTCGAATCCCGCCGCTTCATGGATGTGATCCTTGAGACAGCCGCCTGGATCGAGGCTGGAACCTGGACAACCCCTGGCAAGGGACGCAAGTCCGCCTGCCGGCGCCCTGCCCGGGAATTCGCGGAAGCCGAGCTTTCGCGCCGCTTCAAGCGCATCCGCAAGCTCGCGAAACACCTGCGGGATGTCGGTGACGAGGAGCGCCACGAACTGCGGATCCGCATCAAGAAGCTGCGCTACGGCACCGAATTCTTCGCCTCGCTTTTCACTTCCGGCAAGGCTCAGAAGCGCCGCAATGCGCTTTCCTCCCTTTTGGAGGAGCTTCAGGAGAACCTGGGCGACCTGAACGATCTTGCGGTCGGCGGCTCTCTTGCCATGTACCTCCCCGAGATTTCACCCAAGCGCCTGGAGCGGCAGCGGGAAAAGCTCCTCGACAGGAGCGAGGCCGCCTTGAGCGCTCTCTCGAAAGCCGATCCCTTCTGGGAGTGAGCAGGAAATCGGCCAAGTGCCTTGTGCCTTGAAGCAAGTGCCTTGAAGAATGCGTTCCGAGCGCCGATAAGAGCCCTATGACCGAGACAAGCCCCCCGACCCAAGACATCGATCCCTTCCTCGAGATCGGCCGCAAGCTCTTCGCCGGCGAGGCGGATTTCATCTGGGCCGCCAACGCCCTGAACAACCTTCCGCCCATGAGCAAGGTGGAGATCGCCTTTGCCGGGCGCTCCAATGTGGGCAAGTCGAGCTTGGTGAACGCGCTCACCGGGCGCAACACCCTGGCGCGCACCTCGCATACGCCGGGCCGCACCCAGCAGCTCAACTTCTTCAACATCAACAACCGCTTCCATCTCGTCGACATGCCCGGCTACGGCTTTGCCGCCGTCGAGAAGCAGAAGGTGCAGGCCTGGACTCAGTTGATCCACGACTATCTGCGCGGCCGGGCGAGCCTCGCCCGCGTCTATGTGCTGATCGACGCCCGCCACGGCATCAAGCCGGTGGACGAGGCGGTGCTGGAGACCCTCGGCACGGCGGCCGTCTCCTATCAGGTCGTGCTGACCAAGGCGGACGAGCTGAAGCCCGGCGAACTCGACAAGCGCATGGCGGACACCCTGCAGAAGATCGAAAAGCGGGCGGCCGCTTATCCCGAAATCCTGCCCACATCGAGCCGCACCGGCTTCGGCATGCCGGAACTGCGCGCCGGGATCGCCAAGCTCCTGAGCGAGCGGGGCGCCGGATGAGCCTCGGCGTCAGGATCCTCGTCGTTCTGGCATCCCTGTCGGGCCTCCTGGGCGTCGGCCTTTCCGCCGCTGCCGCCCATATCACAGGCGGCAACCTCACGACCGCCGCGCAGTTCCTGCTCTTCCACGCCCCTGCCCTGCTTGCCCTTGTGGCGCTGATCACGGTCGGTGCCGTGAGCCCGATGGTGGGGCAGGTCGCCGGCTACATGCTGGTGCTCGGGCTCGCCCTGTTCTGCGGCGACCTCTCCCGCCGCGCCTTCTCGGGCGTCGCGCTGTTTCCAAGGGCAGCGCCTATGGGCGGCATCGTCCTGATGGCCGGGTGGTTGCTGGTGGGCATCTCTGCCCTTCTTCCCGCGAGAGCCTGAAGTCCCTGTTTGCAGCAGCGCCGCTCAAGCGTGGAAGCATCGGATTGATCCCAAAAGTGCATTCCACTTTTGGGTGCGATGCTCTAGAAGGCAGGCCGTCCGATCCCGATCACCGCGCCGGAGCCGTCCATGTCCGATCCGTCCACGCCCCTTCCCGACGTCCATGTGCAGGCCGAGGTGCTTGTGCAGGCCTTGCCGCACATGCAGCGCTATGACCAGCAGATGGTCGTGATCAAGTATGGCGGCCACGCCATGGGTGACCGGGCGGCGGCCGAGGATTTCGCCGAGGATGTGGTTCTCCTCGAGCAGGCAGGCATCAAGCCTGTGGTCGTCCATGGCGGCGGCCCTCAGATCGGGAAAATGCTTGAGAAGCTCGGCATCAAATCCGAATTCAAGGGCGGGCTTCGCGTCAC
>JAJFBI010000490.1 GCA_020697385.1 Microvirga sp.
AAAGAGGTCACATTGGGAGAGAACTGATCCCGAGTCGGAATGCTGTTGACTGTAAACTGCTCACGATGGACCGTCCCGTCGGCGTTAAGGATCTTCGCCCGAACCTCATAGCCGTTGCCTGTTTCTTCAACCCAGGTGACCACAAATCGACCATTGGCCAGGGCCGCAACCTCCGGCTCCCCGGAGTTTCCTGCGACGTCGATAGAAATCTGACTGCCCCAAAGATTAGGAAGTGCCATCGTGATTTTCCTTTGTTGATAATACCAGGCTGGACCGTTCAGCATTTTTATAGCGTTACGGTTAATTTCTGAACATTCTGTGAAACTGTGTTCACCCTGGCTGGAATACGAGCCAGACAATGTAACGTATGTGCGTTACGTCACGTCACGGCTACTCTCCGTTTAGAGGGGAATGCCTGGGACAGTTTGTAGCGCCCAGCTTGGCCGACATGCCGGGCATCGTCACATCTGCGGGATCGCCCTAAAGCATCCCCTTCAACCGCAACATCCCAAGAGCGGCGACAGTTGCCGCGTCCTTGATGACGCCGTCGCCGATCATCGCCAGCACCTCCTCCACCGGAAACGCACGACTCACCATGTCCTGCTCGGTTGGTTCGCGCTTCGTTTCACCCGCTTGGAGCCCTTGGGCGAGATAGATGTTGTACCCTTGAGTCGAGTAGCCGTAGCATTCGAACAGGTGGCCCACATGGGTCATGGTGACGGCCGTCAGCCCCGTCTCCTCACGCAGCTCGGCCCGGGCGAGGTCCAGCGGATCGGTGCCGGGGGCGTCCTCCCATGAGCCCTGGGGTAGCTCCCAGTAGCGGCCCTGCACGGGATAGCGATACTGCTCCACAAGATGAATCAGGCCATGGTCGAAGGGCACGATGACTGCGAAATCGGTCTTCTCGACGACGCCGTAGATGCCGGGCGAGCCGTCCTGCCGCTCGATGGCATCCTCGCGCACGCGCATCCAGCAGTTCTCGTAGACGACGCGCGAGGCCTTGGTCTTGATCTCGGCCATCGCGTCACACGATCTCGATCACGGTTTCCATGTTCAGAAGCTTGCCCAGTCCGCGCATGCGGCCCCTCAGGCGCTCGTTGGCGAGCGGCTCCAGGTGGCCAGGCAGCCGCAGCACCACCTGGCTGCCCTGCGCCAGCAGCGGCACCTGGGGCAGCACGCCCTCCATGGCAACCGAGACCGGGTAGGCCACGCGCATCAGCGCCGCGAGCAGGCGTGCGCGCTCCATGAGGCGCGGACCGGCGAGCGTCTTGATGCGTGAGCTCACCTTGTCGGGCGAGAGCCCCTCGTGCCGGAAGAAGATCGAGAGCGCCAGATAGGCGCGGCCCGGATGGTCGAGCCCGGCGAAGGCCCCATAGGCGATGAGGTTGAGGCTCTGCTCGCCGCGATAATCGGGATGGGCGCGCCAGCCGATATCCGCCAGCAGGCAGGCGGCGCGGCGCAGGCGGATGTCTTCGTCCGTCTCCGGCAGGCCGAGGCTGCGGATGAAGGCTTCCGTCCAGGCGCACAGCTCCTCGCCGTGGCGCGGCGAGCGGGAGCGCAGGAGGTTGAGGTCGCTCGCGGCCGCGATGAGCGGGTCGCGCTCGCGCGTTTGCGCGTCGAGCTTGTCGAACAGCACGCCCTCGCGGACGCCGAAGGCGGAAATCGCAACCTCCTTCGGCTCGCCGAGGCGGATGATCTCCTCCAGCACTATGGCCCCGTAGGCGAGCAGCGGACGGCGAGCCTCGGAGATGCTCTCAATATCCTTGAGAGTCTTGGAATCGGCCTCCTCCACGAGGTGCAGGAAGTCGAGGCCGTCCTCGGGATCGAGGATATAGCCGTGCATCACGTGGAGCGGATAATCGTGCGCCGCCTGATGCAGCTTGGCGAGCGCGCGCCATGTGCCGCCCACCGCATAGAAGGTGCGGCCATGCAAGTTTTCGAGATACTCGGGTGCGCGTTCAAGGGCCTCGCGCACGATCTTCTGGGCCTTCTTCAACGAGCCGCCGCTGACGTCCAGCAGGGCGAGGCCGCCGAGGGGCATGGTGATGCCCTGCCCCACCTGGGATCCGCGCACGTCCACCAGTTCCAGGCTGCCGCCGCCCATGTCGCCGACGATGCCGTCGGGCTCATGGAAGCCGGCGATGACGCCGAGCGCCGAAGCCCGCGCCTCCTCGGCGCCGGACAACAGGCTGATCGGCTGGCCGCAGGCTTTCGCCGCGGCCTCCAGGAAGGCCGGGCCGTTGGAGGCATCGCGCGCCGCCGCGGTGGCGAGCACGAAGATGTCCGATACGTTCATCGTGTCGCAGAGAACGCGGAACCGGGCGAGCGCCCGAAGCGCTCGGTCGACGGCTTCATCGTCGAGGCGCCCGGTGGTCGCCACATGGCGTCCGAGGCCGCAGAGAACCTTCTCGTTGTAGATTGGCGTCACGGCGCGGGAGAGGCCTTCATAGGCCACGAGGCGCACGGAGTTCGAGCCGATATCGATGATGGCGACGGGGCGGCCGAGCTTGAGCCGACCCGGAGCCTCATGGCTGAGGGCCGGCATGCTAGCGCTGTCCTCTTTTTGCGAGAGCCTTGGGGCTGGACGTCTTGAGGGACTTGCCGCGACCCGACAGGCTTGGATTCGTCATGAAATACTTGTGCGCGTTGAAAGGCTCCTCGCCCTTGGAGGGCACCACCCGCCGGCTCGTTCCGTCGGGGAGCACCGTCCAGCTCTGCTCGTTGTCGAGCAGGTTGGCGAGCATGATCTGATCGAGCACCTGCTGGTGCACGGTGGCATTGACGATCGGCATCAGCGCCTCGACACGCCGGTCGAGGTTGCGCGACATGAGATCCGCGGACGAGATGTACACATGGGCCTTCGGGTTCGGCAGGCCCTGCCCGTTGCCGAAGGCATAGATGCGCGTGTGCTCCAGAAACCGCCCAACGATGGATTTGACCCGGATGTTCTCCGACAGGCCCTTGATGCCGGGACGCAGGCAGCAGATGCCGCGCACGATGAGATCGATCTGCACGCCCGCAGCAGACGCATCGTAGAGCGCATCGATGATGACGGGATCGACAAGCGAGTTGCACTTTCCCCAGATCGCCCCCGGCCGCCCCGCCTTGGCATGGGCGATCTCCTCCTCGATGTGCTGGAGCAGGCGCTTCTTGAGGGTGAGCGGCGAGACCGCCATGCGCTCCAGTTCTGCCGGCTCGGCATAGCCGGTGACGAAGTTGAAGATGCGCGACACGTCGCGGCCGATCACCGGATCGGCGGTGAAGTAGGACAGATCCGTGTAGATGCGCGCCGTGATCGGGTGGTAGTTGCCGGTGCCCACGTGGCAATAGGTGATGAGCTGGCTGCCCTCGCGGCGCACGACCATGGACAGCTTGGCGTGGGTCTTCAGCTCGATGAAGCCGAACACAACCTGCGCGCCCGCGCGCTCCAGGTCGCGCGCCCAGCGGATATTGGCCTCCTCGTCGAATCGCGCCTTCAATTCCACCAGCGCGCACCACCGCGTCGAAGGATTCATAAGGGTGGTGGACGATGATGTCCTTCTCGCGGATCGCCGCGAAGCAGTCGCCGCTGTGCTCGCGGATGCGCTCGGGGAAGCGCGCATTGTACGGCTTGAACTTGAGGTCCGGACGCTCCAAAGCCACGAGCTGCGACAGGTCGCGCAGGCCCATCATACCCTCGACGACGAAGACCTCGTCAGGGGAGACCTCCGATTCCTCGGCCACGAAGAGACGCAGGTCCTCGGGCATGGCCGCCTCGACCTCGAGACGGATCACACTGCCGCGGCGGCGTTGCTTGAGCGCCGTCTCGAACAGGCGCACCAGATCCTCGGCCTCTTCCTCGACCTCGAGATCGGAATCGCGGATCACCCGGAAGGCGCCCTGCCCCTGCACGTCGTAGCCGGGGAAAAGCCTGCTCGTGAACAGCACGATCATCTGCTCGAGGGCGATGAAGCGGGTAGCGCCGGTTTCGGCGAAGTCTGGCAGGCGGATAAAGCGCTCGCCCCGGGACGGCAGGCGGATCAGGGCGTTCAGCACCTTGCCGTCGCTCTGGCGCACCAGCTTGAGGGCGATGGAGGCACCGAGGTTGGGAATGAACGGGAAAGGATGCGCCGGGTCGATGGCGAGCGGCGTGAGTACCGGGAAGACATGGTTGAGAAAGTAGTCCTCGAGCCAGGAGCCTTCCGCCTTCGTTAGGCCCGCTCCATCGGTCAGGACGATGCCCTCCTCCAGCAGAGCGTCGCGCAATTCGCGCCAGCGGCGCTGCTGGTCGGAGGCGAGATGCGAAACTTCGGCGGAAATCTTTGCGAGCTGCTCCTGGGGCGAGAGCCCGTCCTGCGATACGGTCGCCACGCCGGAGCGGACCTGACCTCGCAAGCCCGCGACGCGGACCATGAAGAACTCGTCCAGGTTCTCGGCCGAGATCGACAGGAAGCGCAGCTGCTCCAAGAGCGGATGGTGGCCGTTGGAGGCCTCCTCCAGCACCCGCCGGTTGAACTGCAGCCAGGACAGCTCGCGATTGATGAAGCGCTGCGGGAAACGCCGCAGGGCTGCGCCATCGAACTCGATATCCGGCGGAGCCTTCGGCAAGGGAGCCTCGCTGACGGTCTCCACCTCTTTCAGGGCAATCGCGCTGCGCACCTCGTTCTCCGCCGCTTCGTTCTTCGGCGTCCGTTTTGCTCTGGGCTTCGTGACGGTTTCACGACGGTTCGACAACAGGGCGTCAGTGTCTGGCTTCACTCGTTCTCATCCGTTTCCTGCGCGGCGCCAAGGATCTCCGCCGCGATCGCCCGCGAGACACGCCGGCCCCGGCTCAGGGCCTCCCGGTCGAGGAGAGCCACGATCTCGGAGGCCTTGGCGAGCGAGCGTTCGATCCGCAGAGCAATATAGTCGACAACGGAGGTATCGACCACGAGTTGCCTATCGACGAACAGCTTCACCAGCACCGCCTTGAGGAGGGCATCGTCAGGCGCGTCCAGGGCGACGCTCGGCGCCAGCCGCAGGCGGGAGAGGAGATCGGGGGTCTTCAAGGACCACCGGTCGGGCGGCGTCTCGCAGGTGATGAGGAGGGATGCCCTCTTCTCCCGCGCCAGATTCAGGAGATGGAACAGGGCCGCCTCGTCGCGCTCACCACGGTCCATGTCCTCGATGGCGAGCGCCCCGTTCGAGACGAGATGCGGGACCTTGTCGTGGGTGATCGC
>JAJFBI010000491.1 GCA_020697385.1 Microvirga sp.
CTCGACCACGCCCATGGATATCGAGGCGCTAACGAGAGACGCGCGTGGAGAGAATTGGGGAACCTACGTGGTCATAACCGATAGGGATGGCGGCGTGAAAAAGCTGGCCATCCGGCATGCGCTTACCGCGGCAGACAAGGCGGCCGAGATCGCGGCGCTTTTAGCCTCTCTTGGGGTCGGCGTGGTGCCAAGCAAATTGGCTCGGCAGCTGATCGTGCAGTTCCTCACGACGGAGGTAAAGGCGAGGATCACTTCGGTTCCGCAGATCGGCTGGCATAAAAGCGACGGCACCTGGGTCTTTGTCCTCCCCGACGAGACGCTTGTGCCATCAGGCTTCGAAGGGACGCACCCGATCTTGCAGACGGCCAGCCTCCAGATGCAGCACGGACTCGATGTTGCGGGAAGTGTCGAACAGTGGGTTAACGAAATTGCTCGCCCGTTGAACAGCAACAGTAACGTCCATTTGTGCGTTGGCACCGCCTTCGCTGGTCCTCTCCTCCATTGGGCCAACGAGCCACCCGGCTTCTTTCATATCTTTGGCACCTCAAAGATCGCCAAATCCTTGGCGGCCGCCGTCGGGCAGTCGGTGTGGGGCTGTCCGAAAGTTCCGGGCGAAGCTGACGCTTTCGGTGCCAGCTGGGTTGCCACCTCAGTCGGTCTGGAACGCTATAGCGTCCTCAGGTCCGACATCGGCGCCTCGTTCGACGAGATTGGAGAGGGAAACGCAAAGGCGATCAGCGCCGCGATCTACTCGCTCGTGAACGGGAGCACAAAGCTACGAGGAACCCCAGGCATCGGCTTGCGCCCTATGGAGAGCTTCCGGATCCTGGGCATATCCACCGGCGAACCGCCGATGGCCGCCTTTCTCCAAGCCGCAGGCGAAAAAGTTCCCGCCGGTATGATGGTTCGGCTAGTCGACATCCCGGCTGAAGTCCAACCGGAGAGCGCGTTCGAGACCTTCCCGGTCGACCAGATCGAAGAGGTCGGTAGGCGGTTTTACCCGCTTACGACAAAACTCCATGGCGCCGTGGGACGAGCTTGGCTCCAGCATCTGGTCGACCTCGGTCCGGATAAGATCCAGGCCCACTTCAAGAAGCATCGTGAGGCGTGGTTGTCTATTGGTGTTATCGCCTCGATCCGAGCTACCGCCACAGGACAGGTGCGTTCTGTTATCAACCGGTTCGCGCTGGTAGCTGCGGCCCTCCGAATGGCCATTGATGCTGGCCTGCTTCCTTGGAGCGCGGAGGACACTGATCTCGGTATCGCGGCCTGCATGACGCGGTGGGCCGCGAACAGAACGGGCCGGCTTGATCTTGCGGGGGAGATGGTCAGCGCTGTCGAACAGATCCGAGAGATCCTGACGGCAAACCTCCAGGGTCGTTTCATTCATCTTCACATTGACGAAGAGGACGGACGACTGGCGATGGGGTTCGGCGACGAGAATAAGCGCGAGACGCTTGGCTTCGTCAAAGACGGCCGGATTCTGGTGGAGCCGACCTCTTGGCGCAAAGTCCTCTGCGCCGGGTTCGACCCGCAGAAGACAGCCCGCCATCTGCGTGATGAGGGCCTTCTCGTCGTCGACCCTGACAAACTTCAGAAACAGGAGAAGGTCGTCCGCGGTGGGATGCCGGCCAAGAACCGCTTCTATGTCCTCGATATGAAAATCCTCGAGGACGCGGCCGGCACTGCTGCATCGGAGGTCTCGTCATGACCTCTTTCACTCCGCGAACCATCTTTCCACGAGGATGGGTGGGACAGGGGGTACCGGTGGTACTCGAAGGGGTTTCCCCCCGGCAGGGTGGGACCGGAGGGTGGGACCACGCCCGGCAGGACGATGGCCACAGGTACCCCCATTTCGCTCCTGGTACCCCCATCAGAGGCCAACTCCCTGGGCGGTACCACCGGTACCACCTGTACCCCCACGGTTTAAGGATGTCTCGCTCGTCGTTCGCAATTCAACGCGGCCGATCCGGGATCGAAGTACCCGAAGACCTGTCCTCATCGGACTACGGAAGGCAAACGCCGGCAAACGATATTCCCGCGTCGCCGGCGCTCCCGAACGTGGTCAGCTTCGCGGAAGAGATTCGAAAAAACCCCTCCGAAAACGATGCCCTAAAGGAAGAGCCAGAGGGCTATGGTGCGGTCCAAGTGGAGCAGCGACGCGACGCCGTTCCGAGCAGACAGTCAAGAGAAGCGTTCTCGCCAACGCCGACCGGGTGACTCCGGATTCGCAAGGCTCGCTTGAAACCGCCTTCGAGTACGAAGGTTGTTTTATGTGCGGCCATTGAGCATTCCGACTGTCAAAGGGAGGTGAAGATGCGGAGTCGTGCATGCGGTTTTGCTCTCGGCTTGGCTTTTGGCGTGACTGCCGCGAGCGCAGATTCCCGAGCGCAGACTGCTCAGAAGGGCCTGATTGAAGGGTTCAACAGCCGAGATTGGGCTGCTGTAAAAAGAGTGCTCGCCGATGATGTCGTTTTCCACCGTGCCAACGCCAAAGAGGTTTTCATCGGCCCGGATGCTGTCGTCGCTGCGTTGAAGCAACCGATCGCGGATTCTTGGAATGTGAAATTTGCGACCCTGAACTCAACGAACCAGTTCACCGGGAAAGATGGACGGGTGGTAGAGCGCGGGGATTTCGTCATCACAGCAGGCGCGAACAACGAGACCTGCTATCGGGGGTCCTACATGATGACGTGGCTGCCCCAAACGGATCAGTCTTGGAAGCTTCAAATCCTGGCTTGGCAGGATGTTGAGACCGAGATGGCAAACTGCAAAACGTAGTCTTTCCATCTCGGGTGAGACTGGAGCTTGATCGACGGAGCGGCGGGCGCATTGCTAAAGCTCCTCCCGGACGTTCACCTCGCGGCCCAGGGCATCTACGGCGGCGGCAAGAGGCCCTTCGGGTTCGACGTGGTGGGCGAGGGCAAGGCGAAACGCCTAGTATCGAATGAGGCCGAGCAGGCCGTGATCGCGAAGATGCGGGCGATGCGGGGGGTCGGACCGCGAGATCGGAAAGGCGGTCGGTCTCGGGTCGATGACGGTGAAGCGCATCCTCGACCGGAGCCCGCCGAAGCGCGCCGCCGTCTCGAAATCACGGGGGGCTCAAGCCATGAAACTGACTTATGATAGCCATGGGCCGATGGAGCTCCCAGAGCCAGCTTACGAGCCATGGGTGGAGGGTCCTGACCCGATGAGCGAGGACATCACCGAGGAAGAGGTGGAGAGGATCGCCGAGGGCGCGGCTCGCCTCATGGGGATCAAGCTGGAACGCCACTGATAAACCTGCCTGAGCAGGCGCACGGCTCGCGGGGCACGCTCGCCGCCCCACAACGCTACGCGACTGGCGAAGAGCTTCGCGAGTCTATCGGCGACGAGCTCGTATACGCAACCCTGCGCGATATTGCGGAGGCACTGAACGAGGCAAAGGTTGAGACACCTCGCAGGGGTCACTGGCACGCAACCAGCGTTGCTCGCCTGTTGGAGCGCCT
>JAJFBI010000492.1 GCA_020697385.1 Microvirga sp.
CCCATTGATATCCATCAGAGCAACACTCTGCATCACCGACTCCCGCATCACCACCGCTCCCTTCCGGATGATCCCTCGAAAAGGTCCCCTCGATTAAGCGGCCGTTAATCGGATCGGGCGGAGACTCGGGCATCATCTGGAGGAAACCTGAATGGTCTCCGCTTCCCGTTCCAAGGCCACGGTCCTTGTTGTCGAAGATGATACGCTCACCCGCGAACTCCTGACTCAACTGCTTTGCGCAGGTGGCTTTGATGTCATGGCTGTACCGACAGGAGATCGGGCCTTGCTGGCCCTTTGCCACTTAGGTGAAGAGATCGACTGGCTCGTGAGCAAGGTATGCCTCCCAGGTCTCGTCTGTGGATGGATTTTGGCTGACGAGTACCACGAGCATCACCCCGATCGGCCTGCACTTCTGCTCTCGGATCTTGATCCGGTAGAGAAGCCGTCTGCCAACGCGGTCTTCATCCCGCCGCTCGCGCCCATGAGGGTCCTTGAGGTGCTGCAGGCTCTGAAGAATCCTGAACCCATTCAGGTGCTCCCGTTTCCGATCACACAGGCGGCATGACCTCCTCCCGCGACACCACGGCCATCTCCGGGCTCACCGGCCTGCCATCGCCCGAAATTGCCCTCTCAAGTCGCTAAGCTCGCGTGTTAGCTTCGCCCGGTCGGCTTCAGATGCCGTGAAAACCATAAGGCGGGATGATGAATCAGGGTTCGGGAGACAGAGCACTCGTCCGGCGGGTTGGTGAAGGCAGCAGCAATCAAGCCTTCGATCTGCCCCGCACCTTCCTGGTTCGCTCCGATGAGGTAAAGGGGGCCTTTTCCCACTGGATCGAAAAGGTCCCGGCCGGCGCTGGTCCGCCGATGCATGTGCATCACAGGGAGCAGGAGCTGTTCCGCGTCCTTGCCGGTCAATTCCGCTTCTGGTGCATGGGGGAGGCTCAGGACCTGACGGACGGTGACACCGTCCTGATCCCGAAGGGTGCTCCGCACACCTTCAAGAACATTGGCCCCGGCGAGGGGCAATTGCTGATCACCTTGACCCCTGGCGATGGGGACGGCTTCTTCATGGAAGTCGAGAGGCTCGGTCTCCACCCGTCGCGGGATATGCCGCAGATTGTGGAAATCGCAGGCCGCTACGGTCTCGAGTTCGTCGGACCGCCTCCCGCGTGAGGGAGGTGCAGAAAGAATGCCTCGGCAGGATCACTTCAGGGCTTGCTGTTGGCCCGCGCTCCACTGGAGTTGCGGATATCGTCCACCTGCAAAGCCACTGGCGAAGATGCCTATTGCGGCAAAGCTCACCGCACAGAATACCGTGAAGGCCAACACGAAGGCTGCCCCTTGTCTCTGCATCCGCCATAAGGACGAGACGAACGGAGCCAAGAGCAGCGATCCGAATATCACGAGCAGCAGGAAGAAGGCTTGGAGATCCGGGTCGCCGTAGATGAGATCGACCTGCACGCCTTTTTCGCGTGGCGGCTCACCAAGGAAGAATCGAGCGAGTAACTCGAACATCGCGTTGCCCCGAGCGGGGTTATTTGGGTTTGCTGTCAAAAACGACAGATCTGCACCAGGACCACCCCCCGTTGGTCCTCATGCTGACCCTCACCATGCAGCAAGGTTGTGACGCATCTAGCACGGCCGCGTAAAACTTGGCCATATGCTCGTTAGTTGAACGCAACTCGCCCAGCATCGAAGCGGTGCTGCTTTTACGCTCTTCGCCATCGCGCGCACGGCCGGAGGAGCCGGCGCGATAGAGCCGATCAGGCCGCCTGCGCAGGCCAAGCCCCCACATAGCGCGATTGCGGCCGGATGATGCGGCCGGTGCGGGTCTGCTCGATGGCGTGAGCCACCCAGCCTGCCGAGCGGCCGGCGGCGAAAAGCGGCGTGAAACCTTCGCGGGGAATCCCTAAGGCATCGAGCAGGATGGCCGTGTAGAACTCCACATTGGTGTCGAGCCGGCGCCCGGGCTTGCGGCGCTCCAGCACTTTGAGAGCCGTGGCTTCGACGGCCTCCGCGAAGGCGATGCGATTGCTCTTTCCCTTAAGCCTCCCGACGGCGGTTTTCAGCACATCCGCCCGCGGATCGCGCACCTTATAGATGCGGTGACCGAAGCCCATGAGACGCTCGCCCCGGGCCATCGCGTCGTCGAGCCAAGCGTCCGCATTCTCGATGCTGCCGATGGCATCCAGCATATCGAGCACCGGGCCGGGCGCTCCGCCATGCAGCGGACCCTTGAGGGCGCAGAGCCCCGCCACCACGGAGGACAGGATGCCGGCCTGGGTCGAGGCGACCACACGGGCCGTGAAGGTGGAGGCATTCAGCCCGTGGTCGATCACCGTCACGAGATAGGTGTCGAGGCCCTTCGCCTCGCTGTCAGAGACAGGCGCATCGCGCATCATGCGTAAGGTATCGGCCGCATGAGAGAGCAATGAATCGGGAGCAACCGGCGCGAGCCCCTGGGCGCCGCGCACCGCCATGGCGGCCGCAACGCCTGCCGCTCCAACGGCGAGGGCAGGATGATCCCTCTCCGCATCGGGCAGGCTCGCGAGCAGCAACCGCATGCCCTCCACCGGGGTCAGGCCGGCAAGCCGAGCGCTAAGCGGCGCGAGATGGGCGTAAGCCCTCTGCCGGGCTTCGCTCAGAAACCCCTTAGGGTCGGAAGCGGCATCCGGAACGAGGCCGTCCCAGAGCATCGCCACCACGACCTCGAAGCTCACCCGGCCGGCCAGCTCTTCGAGGTCGTGCCCGGCAATGATCAGGCGGCCCGCCTCGCCGTCCACATGGCTCAAGCTGGTCTCCGCGGCCACCACATCGTCCAGTCCGATCGTCATGAATGCTCTCCCGTGTTGCAGGGAGCATCGCGCCGGGCTTGCGAAGGCGTCAATCTTGAATCAACATATCAATATATGGGCGCTGCATCCCTCGACCTCACCTCGGCCGAAGAGGCCTCGTCCCGCCTCGGCATCAGCCGGGCGAGCCTCTATGCCTATGTGAGCCGCGGGCTGATCCGGTCCTTCTCGTCCCCACACGATCCGCGCCAGCGCCTCTATGCCCTGGACGATGTCATGGCCCTGGCGGAGCGCAAGGCGCGGTTTCGCCGCCCGGCGGTCGCTGCCGCCACGGCCCTCGACTGGGGCCTGCCGGTGCTGGAGACGGGCATCACCCAGATCAGGGATGGACGCCTGTTCTATCGCGGCCAGGACGCCATCGTCTTGGCCCGAACCGCGACACTCGAGGACGTTGCGCATCTTCTGATCGGTGCCCTGGACAGGGAAACGTTCAACCGAACCTCCCGACTGCCGCCCTCCCTGTCCGGCCCCGCCTTCGGGCCGCACGCTTTCGTCGCACAGGCAATCCGCCTTCTGTCCGAGCCCGCCGCGCGGGAGACCCGGGCGGTGGAGGCGGCGGCGATCCTGCGCCTGACGGCGGCTGCCGCGAGCGGGGCCGACCCCGGCAGCGAACCGATCCACCGGCACCTGGCCTC
>JAJFBI010000493.1 GCA_020697385.1 Microvirga sp.
GGGCCGATCAGTGGCTGCGCCATCCTCCAGCTCTCCGCTATCCAAGACGCGGAATACACCAACGATGCGAAACCCCAGATGCATGGCCACCAAAAAGCTGGGAGGCCTGCGGCAAGCGGGTTCGCATCCTCAGGGGACCGGGAGGGTGGAGCAAGATTTGTGTAAGAGTCGGATGTTGACAATGTCACGGCAGCATTTCGAAATGTTATAGCTAAGCCAGTAACACCGCGAAATGCTGCTGTGACCTATGGAAACAGATAGGATTCAGGGTAAGCGAAGCGAAAAGCTGTGAGCTGTTACTGCTGGTTGCTCTTCGTGTTCTGGGCCTTGTTGTTGTCCTGCTTTCCCGGGTCCTTGCGGTTTTTCATCGTGCCGCCCGAGCCGCGGGTATGGTCGTCGAGGTGCTTCTTGCTCTCGCCGGAATTGTCGCCGTTCATCTTGCCTTTGCCCATGGAGGCCTCCTTTGGTGACCGAGGTTAATGAGCCCTCGGAACGGAGGTTCCCGGGTGCGTGGCCCTACCACAGCAGGTACTGAGCCAGCCCCGCACCGGGCGCGAGAATCACGAAGGACCAGACGGAGGCCGAGGCCAGGTTCGCAGCTTGGAACAGCACACCCGGCATGAGGAAAATGCCGGCGATCAGGGCGATGACGGCCCGGATCGGGCCGAAGAAGCGTCCCAGGAACACGGCCCACGGCCCGAAGCGCTGGAAGAAGCTCTCTCCCCGCACGATCAGCTTGGGGTTGCGTGACAAGGGCCAGACCCCGTAGGCCGCCTTCTTGTAGCGCTGGCCGATGGCATAGGAGACCCAATTGCCCAGAAAGGCTCCGCAAACGGCTCCGGTCCAGGCCAGCCAGAAAGGAATCTCCGCTGCAGCCAGGATGAAACCCACGGCGATCAGAATCGTCATGGTCGGCAGGAGCAGGGACACGAAGGCCAGGGACTCGGCAAAGGTCATCAGCCCGAGCACGAAGGGGGCATAGGCCTGATGGGTCTGCACGAACTCCAAAACGCTGGTCTTCCAAAACTCTATATCCATGAATCCGGTCCGGCTCCCTTGTCGTCGAGGGGCATATAAGCATTTGCAGTGGATGGCATAGATCCAATCGCATCCGTGATGAATAGGATCACATCACGCGATTTGAAGCAGAGCCTGTGTTGGGGTAACCGAGAGCCAGAGCATCGGACTCAAAAGTGGACTTGCACTTTTGGGTCCGATGCTCAGTTAAGCGGGCGCATCGTTCTTCGCGGAAAACCGGGTCCACTTTTCACTGACGTGGCCCTCTGGGTCCGCACGATGCGCTTGGGGGCAAAAGCGATGAACGTTCTCTCGATCCAGTCCCATGTCGCCTATGGTCACGTGGGTAACGCCTCGGCGGTCTTTCCGATGCAGCGCCTCGGCGTCGAGGTGTGGCCCATCCATACGGTCCAGTTCTCCAACCACACCGGCTACGGCTCCTGGAAAGGCCGCGTATTCGATGGCCCTGCCATCGAGGATCTCGTAGAGGGCGTCGCCGAACGTGGCGTTCTCGACCGCTGCAATGGTATTCTCTCGGGCTATATGGGCTCGGCCGATATCGGCAACGCCATTTTGTCCGCCGTCGCACGGGTGCGGTCCCTCAACCCGGAGGCCCTCTATTGCTGCGATCCGGTGATCGGCGATGTGGGCCGCGGCGTATTCGTGCGTCCCGGCATTCCTGAATTCATGCGCGAGCAGGCCGTACCGGCGGCGGACATCATCACGCCGAACCAGTTCGAGCTGGACTATCTGTCCGGACTGACGGCTCAGACTCTTGACGATGTGAAGAAGTCAGTCGCGATCGTGCACGGGATGGGCCCCAAGGTCATTCTCGTCACCTCGGTCGAGACGAAGGAAACGCCGTCCGATAGCGTCGATCTCATCGCTGGTGAGAATGGGCGCTTCTGGCGCGTGAGGACACCGAAGCTGTCGCTGTCCGTCAATGGAGCAGGGGATGCCATCGCGGCGCTCTTCTTCGTTCATTACGCCCGCTCGCGCTCAGCCCCGACGGCCCTTGCCGAGGCCTCGGCGTCTGTCTACGGCTTGCTCAAGCGCACGGAAGAGGCAGGCTCCCGCGAGATCCTGACAATTGCGGCGCAGGATGAATTCGTCTCGCCTACCCGTCGCTTCGATGTTGAAGAGGTTTGATCCGCATGTCCCGCCGCTTTGTTACCCTCGATGTCTTTACGGGCGAGCGCTTCGCCGGAAATCCTCTCGCGGTCGTGCTCGACGCCGAGGGGCTCGACACAGCCGCGATGCAGCGGATCACGAAGGAGTTCAACCTCTCCGAGACGGTCTTCGTATTTCCGGCATCCGATCCGCGCCAGCGCGCCGATATCCGCATCTTCACGCCGGCGCGCGAATTGCCCTTCGCCGGCCACCCGACAGTGGGTACGGCCGTGCTTCTGGCGCTGCTCGATCAGAACGGTGAGCCCGGCGCTGTAGCCTTCGGGCTCAAGGAGCAGGTCGGGATCGTGCCCTGCGCCGTCGAGGTGATGGATGAAGCGAGCGGTACGGCGCGCTTCCGTCTGCCGCGTCTGCCCTTCACCTGGGGTGAGGGCAAGGAGAGCAAAGATTGCGGTTGGTCGCTTGGCCTCGACCCGACGGAGATTGGATTCGACCAGCATATCCCGAGCCGCCATTCGGCAGGCGTAGCCTACGATCTCGTGCCTGTATCCTCTCTGGACGCGCTGGCACGCTCGAAGCCCCAGAGTGAGGCCTTCGACAAGGTGTTTGGTGACAGCGATCATCCCTCGGCCTATGTCTACGCCCGCATTCCCGATGCGGAGGGGCTGCGTTTCCGGGCCCGCATGTTCGGCCCGGGCATGGGCATCGTCGAGGATCCGGCCACCGGCTCCGCCGCAGCCGCTTTTGCCGGTGCTCTTATGCAGTGCGAGCCTCTCGGTGACGGTGAACACAACATCGTCATCGAGCAGGGCGTGGAAATGGGGCGCCCCAGCGAGATTCGTCTGCAGATGGTCATCAAGGACGGTGCGCTCCTATCAGCCGAGATCGGCGGCGGCGCGGTAATGGTGAGCCGCGGCGAGATCTTCGCGTGAAACGCGACATCGAGATCCGGCGCGTCTCCCGCGTCGAGGCGTGCTGCCGCCCGTATGTCTGGGCATGGCCGCAGCACAACAGGGCTTTCATCGAGGAGAACTGGAAGCGGCGTGCCTCGGGCAAGCCGCAGATGTTCAACGGGCGCGTGCTGCTCCTGCAGGATATCGCCTTCGAGCAGGACCTGTGCCGCAACACTTACTTCGAGGTCGACTACGCCGACTTCGTCGCCTGGATCGACAAGGGCTATCCCGATCCTGCCATCGCCAATGGGTTTGCCATGGGCGCGCTGTGCGGATCGGATGGTGTCTTCATCTGCGGTGTGATGGGCGACGGCACGACAAATGCGGGACGCGTCTATTTCCCGGCCGGCACACCCGATCCCGCCGATCTAAGGTCTGATGGCACCGT
>JAJFBI010000494.1 GCA_020697385.1 Microvirga sp.
GGTCTCAAACACGAAGATGGAGTTGCCGTCGTACTCCGTCGCTCCCCCATAGCTGCGGATGTTGGTTGAGACGTTGCGGATGCGCACGTCCTGCGCGGTCAGGTCGTGATAGGCAGGCCCCCCGGCTGGGTTCCAGCCCTTGAGCACATGCTTGATCCCACGATCCGGATGGTAGCTGAAATGGGTGGAATGGGCTGAAGTAGTTTGGACTTAATCTGACAGACGGTGTCGTTAGGCTGAGGCATGAGCCGAGGCCGGGCGCGGAGTGGTCGGGGTGCGTAGCGCCCGGCCTCGGCGTTCACAAGGAACACCGCCATGACCAATGAGCAGAAGATCATCCGCGCCAAGATAGGCCTGCTGGAGCTGGCCAAGCAGCTCGGCAATGTCAGCCAAGCCTGCCACATGATGGGCTACTCTCGCGACAGCTTCTACCGCTTCAAGGAGCTCTACGAGACCGGTGGCGAGATGGCCCTGCAGGAGCTGACCCGGCGCAAGCCGCTGCTGGCCAACCGCACCCCGGCCGAGGTGGAAGCGGTGATCATCGAGCTGTCCCTGGAGCAACCCGCCTTCGGTCAGATCCGCCTTGCCAATGAGGTGCGCAAGCGCGGCCATTCGATCTCCCCGGCTGGCGTGCGCGGGGTCTGGCAGCGGCATGATCTCGAGACGATGAAGAAGCGGCTCAAAGCCCTGGAAGCCAAGGTTGCGCAGGAAGGTCTGATCCTGACCGAGAGCCAATTGGCGGCGCTGGAGAAGGCCAAGGCCGAGAAGGACGCACATGGCGAGTTCGAGAGCGAGTGTCCTGGCTATTGCGGAGCCCAAGACACCTTCTACGTCGGCACTATGAAAGGGGTGGGACGCATCTACCAGCAGACCTTCATCGACACCTACACCAAGGTGGCGTTCGCCAAGTTGTACGACCGCAAGACCCCAATCACCGCGGCCGACCTGCTCAACGACCGTGTTCTGCCCTTCTTCGATGCCCACGACGTGAAGCTGTGTCGGATGCTCACCGACCGCGGCACCGAGTACTGCGGCAATCCCGAGCGTCACGAATACGAGCTGTATCTCGCCGTAGAGGACGTGGATCACACCCGCACCAAGACCAAGAGCCCGCAGACGAACGGCATCGTGGAGCGGTTCCACAAGACGGTGCTGGACGAGTTCTATCGCGTGACGTTCCGCAAGAAGATCTATGGCTCGATTGCAGAGCTGCAGCTTGATCTCGATGCTTGGGTGGTGAGTTATAATGAGGAGCGGCCGCACCAGGGCCGGTGGTGCTTTGGCAAGACGCCCATGCAGACCTTCCTCGATGCAATCCCGTTAGCGAAGGAGAAAATGATCGCCGCATGAAGCCATCAGACAGATGAGCCCGACCAATCTCCGGACGCCAACTGTCAGATCAAATGCCGACTACTACAACTTATCCCTTAAGCCGTTTGCAGGCGCCGTGCATTGGCTTGCACGCGTCTTCGATAATCCTGCACGACCGCATGGGCCGACCCTCCGTCCGCGACGGCCGTGGCAGCATCCATGAAGGCGAGCATCTTCTCTGTCATCATCAGATGCGCCTCGGCTGGAGAGCCCTGACCCAGCGCGATCTGCGCCAGGCGCAGGCCTATGACGCTCTGCGCTTCCAAGCCAAGAAGAGTTGTGTCGATGGTCAGCTTAATCCATGGCGCCAGCATTGCTTTGTCTCCAGCCGCACGGAACTGGCAGCCATCGTCTCACAGATCCTGGACACTGATCCTGCCGTGAAGCTGATCGCGAAACGGCACAGGGTCACAGCAGTGGGTTTGGACAACTTACTAAGAGCATGAGAACGCCCGCCACCAGGGCGGGCGTTCTGAACCGGCTGATTGGGCCGTGTCTTTACTTTGCGCGAGCGGCCGACTTGGTCGGGGCGACGGCTGCCTCTGCGTCAGAGCGAAGAAAGCCGAAGGGCGCGACGCTGTCCTGGGCGAGCTTGGTGTAGAGTTCACGGCTCTTCGTGGCATGTGCGACGAAGCCCTCGTAGGCGCTCTTGAGGTACTCGCTCTGGATCTGAATGGCCTGATCAAGCGACTTGACGCCGGCCAGCTTCTCAAACGTAGCGGCATTCTGCTCAAAGGACTTCTTGGCGTAGTCGGTCGTCTCGACCACGATGGCCTTGGTACCGGTGGAGGCCACATCAAGCGTCTTCACGGTAGCCTCAAAACTGTCTTTGCCGAACTTTTGAACGGCCTCGAACTGCTGGTTCATCAGGAATCTCCGAAAGGTGAGGGCGCTCGGCGCCTCTCAGATATTGAGCCGTGTCATACTCCGGCATGTCTTTATGGTGCAGTGCACAATAAATGTCAAGGCACATTGTGCACTGCACAATAGGACGAGCTTGCACCATGTCCTTCCTGACGATCGACTTCTTCTTACAAAGATGCCGCACCTTGTCTCGGGATCGAAGCCCGCTGTTGCCAAGTTATGCTGCAGTGCGGTACGCATCCTTGTGGCTTAAGGCTAAGGCTGATCTCTGCGGCCTTAAAGCTGCCTCCTGGCACCAGTTCCGTGCGTGAGTTTGTCCCGTTCAGCGTACCCACCCGACGTTCTTTCCCCGAAGGAGAGATCCTGGCTTTGCGATCAGCGCAGCACAATTCCGCGCCACTAATCGTCCAGATCGCTCCTTCCACCTTTTGCGAGGAATGATGACCCCCAATCGAACCATCGGCCAAACCCCGCCCGATCAGGCCAACAAGCTCTTCGCCCAGCTTCTTGAGACATCCAATGATGCCGTCGAGCTCCGCGAGCGTCTGTTCTCAGAGCTGAGACAGGAGCTTGAGCTGCTCGCCAATCTTCAGGAGGAGCATCTCTTTCCCGTGCTGGAGCGGAACCCGGAGACGGCGGATTTGGTCCGCGGGGCTCGTGACGACCATCAACAGACCAAAGCTCTCCTGAATGAACTCGCGGCCACCCCGAAGGACAGCGATGTGTTCCTGGCCAAGGTGGCAGAGCTGCGGAAGGTGTTTCAGCAGCATATCCGCAACGACAAGAACGAACTGCTGCCGGTGGTGCTCAAGGTCCTGAGCGCGGAGGAGGTCGAGGCCGTCGTCGAGAAGGTTGAGGAGGAGGTTGCGGAGACCCGGCAAGCCGCCAGTGAGCCGCGGCGAACCCGGCGCGGCCGCAAGCCAGCCGACGCTGTGTCAGACACATCCGGGACCTTGCTGGCCGCTGTCGAGGCTGGCTCGGAGAGCGTCAGGGGCCTCGAGCAGGCGGCGCAGGACGCGGTTCAGGACAGTGCCCAGGCGGCATCCGAGTTGGGCGGCCGCTCGCTGGAAAGCTTAGGCCGTCAGGGCCGAGAAGCCCTGACCCTGGTCGATCAGATGCCGGATTACCTTCAAGCCGTTGCCCGCTCCAGTCGGATCCTGGCTGGTGGCGCCGGAACCATCACGCTGGAGTGGTTCGGGCTCCGGCAGGAGCGCCTGCTGAAGAACCTTGAGGGGATGACCGATCTTCTGA
>JAJFBI010000495.1 GCA_020697385.1 Microvirga sp.
TCCGGGATGGTGACACGGTCGTGGTCTGGAAGCTCGACCGCCTGTCGCGCTCGCTGAAGGACGTGCTGCACATCATGGAAAAGATCGGCAAGGCCGGAGCCGGCTTCCGCAGCCTCACCGAGGCGATCGACACCACCACGCCGGCTGGCCGCGTGATGATGCGGATGGTCGGCAGCTTCGCCGAGTTCGAACGCGCCATGATCCAGGAACGCACGTCGGCCGGCCTCGCCGCCGCCCGGGCCGAAGGCCGCATCGGCGGGCGTCGCAAGAAGCTCGATGCCGCCAAGCGCCGCGAGATCGCCGAAAGCGTCCTTTCCGGCCGCAAGTCCGGCGCCGAGATGGCGCGCCTTTACGACATCAGCCAACCCACTGTCTCCCGGATCGTCGCTCAGTACCGCGCCAACTCGGCGTAGCGTTCAGTGAAGAACAGATTTGGCAGCAAGCCTTATGTCGGTTTTCTGTTCTGTTGCTACTCGCCCCCCTTGATACGCCACCGTCCCTTGGTGGTGATGACGACAGTGGGCAGCGGTTCTGGTTCCAGGACGGCAGCAGTTACCAGCCAATAGCCGATCGGATCGGACTGGCCCACCGGCCACTTCGACCAGCAGCACATCCTCGGTCCCTTGCCACCCCTGCCCGACCGTTCGGCCACCGCCCTACATCCCGCCCGGCGCCGGCCTCGGCGCCTAAGCCCAGAAAGACGCGAAGGAAACAAACGATGCTCCGGCGGATCGTGGGCCTGGACGGTAACGGCACACTGGGCCGATGGGTGCTGCTGGAGTGTGGGCACAGCAAGATGTTTAGGGACTGGTAAATGCTGCCGCTCCGGGGCCGGAAGCGCCCGGCCAGTAGGGTCCGGTGCGGCGGCGCGCCCACGGCGGCCTGCCCGACCCACCCTTGAGGACGCCCGGAAGTTCGCGGCAGAAATGGACATCGAGGAATGCGTCGTCGCCGCTGATGTACGAGAGACGCTTGATCGCTTTCGGCGCATCCCTCGATGTTCCTTCAAGCGCCGTGCTGCCTGTCTGACGTGCTCGCTCGCTGCTCTCGCTGCGTTTCAGCGATATGCCGTAATGTCGCAATAACATTATGCCTTTATGAAGCCCTCGCGTCACATTCCGGGAGCGAACAGCAGAGAGGCCGGAAATAGCAGTGGGCATCTGCGGATTGGCGTGTTGATCGCCGGAGCCTGGATCGGACAGGCCCATCTCCATGCCCTGTTCTGAGAAGGAGTGATCGGCTATGATCAGGAATGCAGTCAAGCATGGGACCGTGACCATGACCGCTCTGTACGATACCGATCTCGTGGCCTGGGCACGCGAGCAGGCCGATCTCGCAAGGCGCGGCAGCGTCAACGCGCTCGACCTCGCCAACATCGCCGAGGAACTGGAGAGTATGGGCAGATCGGAACGCCGGGCGCTCGCCAGCCAGATCCGCAGGCTTACGGCTCATCTCCTCAAGTGGCGCTATCAGCCTGACCGCCGGAGCCGGAAATGGAAGTCGTCGATCCGCGACGCCCGCGACCAGATAGAGCGCGTGCTGGAAGACAGCCCCAGCCTAGCCCGTGAGCTGGAGGGCATCATCAAAGACGAGTATCCGCGTGCCGTGCGCTGGACATCGGATGAGACGGGGATCGCCCGCCGCGCCTTCCCGCCCGACTGCCCCTGGGAGCGGCCGGAGCTGCTGGACCCGGACTTCCTGCCGGATCAGGAATGACGGCATTCCGTCATGCCAGCATGGAAATGAGACCATCTCCGGAGAGACAATCTTGACGTCAGAAGAATACCTGAAAGCGTTGCGGTCCCGGACGCTCAGGAGAATCGATGACCTGCCGATCGGCATATACGCGCGGACCAATCCTCTCGGCGTCATTCACTACATCGGGCGCACGGATGCGGAAGGCTTTCGGGACCGGATCTATAACAGGCATGTGACCGGGAGCGAGGATAGGAGCCACAAGTTTTCCTGGTTCTACAACATCGGGCGCATGTATAGGTGTAGGCGCTCGCAATCATCGGCGGCCGTGCTCGATTTCGTCGCCGAATTCTGCTCGAAATCAGTGAGACTGGAGGCGCCGCCGCGCTCACATTCGGTGAGATCCGGCTCGGATTACCGGCGACGTGCTCGCACTCTTCGGGCTCTGCTCACAGTGCGTGGGATGTTACGCTCATCACCACAGCCGCGTGACGATGCCGTCGAAAACGACATCGGCCGACACCAGCGGCAGGTTGTAGTGCATCGCCGTGGCCGCCAGCAGCCGGTCGAACGGGTCGCGGTGGGTCCAGGCCATCGTGCCGGCCGCGATGCAGACCGCCGGATCGAAGCCGGCGACCGATCCGCCCTGTTCGCCCAGCAGGGCGGCCAGCCGACCCACGAACGGTTCCATCTCCGGCCATTTGCCGAGCCGGACCTTCTGCGCGATCTCGAAGAACGTGATCGGGCTGACCAGAACCGTGTCGGCCGCCTCGATCGCGGCGAGGGCCGGCTTCGACAGGCGGTCGTCCCCCGCCAGGCTCCAGGCCCAGGCGTGGGTGTCGAGCAGGACCGCCGTCACCGGCCGCCCTCCCACAGGTCGAGGTCGCCCTCCTCCATCGGCTCGAAAAAGTCGGGGCCGGTGCCGAGCTTGCCCTTGAGCAGACCGACCTTGAACGCGCCCTGGGCGACCGGGACCAGCCGGACAACCGGTTTGCTGCCCTTGGCGATGACGATCTCCTCGCCGCTGAGCGCCGCCTCGATCAGCTTGGACAGGTTGGTCTTGGCGGCGTGAATGGTGACCTGTCGCATCCCGGGTCCTCCTGCTGAGAGGACTAACTTAGCCAACCAGCGCCGATTAGGCAAGTTAGCTAAAGCGGCCGTGCTCCAAGTGCTGGCTGAAGGCCGATAACGATCCGCACTTCTACGAGATCAGCAGCGGCGCCGAGACCCTCGACAACTACACGCCGTCCAAGCGGGACGAGTTCATCGTCACGGAGCTTGATCTTGCCAACAAGCGGGAGGAAGTCGAGCACCGGACAGTCACGCTCGCGGAGCTGTGCGCCCTCCTGGCCGAGAGCACCGACAAGCCCGCCGCACGGGGCACGTTCTGATCACCAATGCGCCAAGAGTAGCTTGGTCGCAGACATGGCCCGTGGGAATAGCCGCGGGCCCGCGGTACGAGGGAAAAGGGGCATGGCTGAGATCGACAAGCTGATCGAGGACGTCGGGCGTCTCTACGAAAAGCTGGAGGGCCTCCAGAAGCGACAGGACCAGTTCACCGAGCAGCAGGGCAAGCTGCTGGAACAGTACGGTAAGCGGTTCGAGGATATGTCCGCCCTGCTCAACAGGCGGATCGACGATACCAACGCCTGGTTCGACGGCATTCAAAAGCTGCTGGAACTGATGGTGCAGGCTGAGATTGCCAAGCTGAAGGACAACTGAAATTGCGCCATTGCGTTATTCCATAATGGCGTAATGTCATCTTCATTGCGAATTCCTT
>JAJFBI010000034.1 GCA_020697385.1 Microvirga sp.
TTTCGCCTGGAGACGTGGCCGAGCGGCTGAAGGCACTCGTTTGCTAAATGAGCATACCCCAAAAGGGTATCGAGGGTTCGAATCCCTCCGTCTCCGCCATTTCCTTCTCAGACCTTGACTCTCCTCCAGGCTAGGCTTTTGAAGGCTCGAAGGTCATGTCATCGGGCGGAATGGGCGTGTTCAGCCCTTCGCACTCACGACAGTGGTTGCCACACCAGGACAGGCGAGGACGAACTCCGAATGCAGGCGGGTGTGCTCGATCCCGCTCACGACCGTGCAGCCCTTCAGGTGCGGAAGCGTTGCGATGTATTCGACCGCAGCCTCCTCATGCCTGATACCGGTCGCCCGCACCGGCACGATACCGCGACGCTGCTCGCAGAGGGTCTGAACGGCCTCGGACACCGCATAGGCAACGACCAGGATCGTCGGCTCGCCCGGCCTCTGGAAGACCTGATAACCGCCGCCGCATCGCGTCTCGACCTGAGACATCGGTGTCGCCACATAATAGGAGAGCGATCCGGGAGCCGTGCCCTGGGCGCAGCCTGAGACGAAAACGGCCAGGGCCGCAGCAAGAACCAAGGGCAGGGTCCGGGTAAGCATCGGTTCCTCGGAATGAGAGTAGGTTCAGCCCTCCTAGCAGCAATTGCCGCGCTTGTCTTGAGGAGCCTTCCACTCCCCGGAACTGAGATCCTGTGTTAATTCGGCGTGTGAAAACCAATGCAGAAGCAGGGCAAGGGCATGACGGACCTTCGGCGCATCGGCGTGGCCGCGCGGTACAGCGATCTCGTGATCCTTGGAGATACAGCCTATTTCTCGGGCTATGTTCCCGAGACGACGCTCGGTGGGTCCGTTGCGGAGCAGACACGGGACATTCTCGGGCAGATCGAGCAATCACTGGGCGAGATCGGCAGCGACAAGTCAAAGCTGCTGCAGGCGACGATCTGGCTCGCCGATATCGCGTTCTACGATGAGATGAATACCGTATGGGATGCCTGGGTCATTCCGGGGCAGGCTCCAGCCCGGGTCTGCGTCGAATCCAGGCTCGCGGACCCCGATTACAAGCTCGAAATCCAGGTCACTGCTGCCCTTTGAGGCTCAAGCCCGTTCCGCTTTGGAACCGGCTTTGGCCAGAGCATTCATGCGCTTGCGTTCATAATGCTTCGCCACCCGCAGATGGCGCCAAGTGGCGTAGTTCATGGCGATCAGGAACCCGTAGGTGCCGCGCAGAATGTGCAACCGCCCGAAATAGGCTTTCAGGAAGGCAGCGGGAAACTCGAAATAGACCCGCCACGTCGGGATCGAGATGCCCCTCACCTCAAAGTCGATGGCCTGCTGGTCGGTATAGCTGTTGAGCTTGGCCAGCTGATCCCCGAGGGAGCGCACGGACCGGTGATGCACCAAGCCCTTCAGCTTGCCGGTCTTCGCGCCTGGGTTCAGCTCGACCCGGTCATGAACGAGCGAGGAGGAATACCGGCCGGCATCGCGCCGGTAGAGGCGGACAGGCGCGACCCGGTATGCCAGGGGATGCGGAGCCGCCTCGCCTGGGAAGGTCTCGGCAATGCTGATCCCATAAGCTTGGCAGGGTGGCTCCCCATGGGCGAACAAGGCTCGGATCTCTGCCAGAAGCTCCGGCGATACCACTTCATCCGCATCGAGATTCAGGAGCCAGGGGTACCGGCACTGATCCTCGGCAAAGCGCTTCTGAAGCCCATAGCCCGGCCAGGGATTATGGATGACGCGGGCGCCGAGTTCCTCGGCGAGGGCCTGGGTTCCGTCGGTCGAGCCTGAATCGACGACCACCAAATCATCCGTCAGGCCGCGGATGGCGCGGATGGTCGCGCCGATCCGGTCAGCTTCATTCTTGGCAATGATGAAGACGGAAACAGGAAGCATGGCAACGGGTGCCTAGCGCATCGTGCGGAAACGTGGACCCGGTTTTCCGCACCGACGATGCGCTCGTTAAGGGATGAGCATCGGATGGATCCCAAAAGAGGAAGCCACTCTTGGGGCCGATGCTCTAGCGGCCCTGCCGGTTCGTGGCAAGGGCTTTGAATCCCCAGGGAGAATGGGCCGGACGGATTGTTCAGGACTGTGTCGCCAATCCCTCAGCTTCCAAGGCGCGCTTTACCATCGGGCGGGCGGAAACCAGTGTCATATAGGCCGTGACGGCGGGATGAGCCGAAAGGTCGATCCGATGGAAGCGGCTCCAGCTTAGCACAGTGAAACAATAAGCATCGGCGACCGTAAAATGCTCGCCAGTCAGGTAGGAACGCTCCCGTAGGCACTCATCGAGATAGGCGAAACGACGTTGCAGCTGGCTCACGGCCAATTGGCGTGCTTTCGGCGGCATCGGGGCCGTCCAGAGCGGATCGAAGCCTTTGTGGAGTTCCGCGCCGGTGAAGTCGAGCCACTCCTTGACCCGGTAGCGCTCCAGGGATCCCAGCCTCGGCAGGAGGCGGGCAGCAGGCACTTGATCCGCCAGATACTCGAGGATTACGGGCACCTCAGCCAGGACGTCGCCGCTGTGAAGGGCGAGTGCCGGAACATAGCCCTTCGGATTGATCCTGATGTAATCACGCCCGGACGCCGTTGTTTGAGTTTTCAGGTCGACCTTGTCGTACTCGATCTGCAGGCCGGCTTCACAAGCAATGATCCGTGGGGCGAGAGAGCAGGCTCCTGGGGTGTAGTACAGCTTCATCGTGACCCTTCTTCCCGCGCCCCAACGGGAAATAAAATTATAACGTTACACGATGGCTAATTCATACGTCACAGATTGGCGCTTTCAAGGCAGACTAGACTAATTGATACATTATTTCGATCTGCAAGAAGAGGACTTTCAGAGCAGCTCTCCGGCACGAACATGAGCGGAAGCCGCGACCTTGGAATGCTTGCGGACGCGGAGTTGCGCCAGGAGAGGAAAGTGGTCCGATGCGACCCGGGTCAAGGGGGTGCGCACAGGCCCGGCATCGATAACCTCCACCGACTTGGTGACGAAGACATGGTCGAGGCGCAGCACCGGCGCGCGGGTATGAAAGGTCGGTTGCGGCTCGCCGAAGGAGTTCGACAACTGGGCATCCCGCAGGCGGTTGGCGATCATTCGGTAGGAGCGTGAAAGAGGCGGCGCATTGAAATCCCCCAGGAGAACCGCGGGTTCGGCGCAATCGGGATGACCGATCCAGTCCGGCCCGACGAGAGCCGCAGCCTGGGTTCGCCTTTCCCCGGAGCGGAGGGAGAGATGCGCGTTGAGCACTTGGATCGTCTGCCCGTCGATCTCGACCGCCACCCACAGCGCACTGCGTTTCTCGAATGACGGCCGTGTCGATTGGGTTGGCAAACGACCAGATTTCACGACGCGGGAGGAATGGCGCGTCAGAACCGCGATGCCGTACTGCTCGCCCAGAATGCGGATCGTAGGCTGGAAATGCAGGTCCATGCCGAGAACCGAGGCCACGGTTGCGGCTTGGTCCACCTCGCCTGCCCTCACGCGCCCGACGCGAACCTCCTGCAACGCCACGATGTCCGGCTGGCAGGATGCAATCACCTCCGCGATCCGGGTCGGGGAAATCTGCCTGTCCGTGCCGAGCCAGCGGTGGACGTTGTAGGTGAGGATCCGAAGGGTCTGCCCCGGGTTTTCGGTGTGCTTCAAAGGTTCGGTCCGGCTCAATCGTTCGTTACAGGTAAAGGCACCGCCCAGTTCGGCACAAGCCAAGAGGCCGGTGGCGCGGCGTATGTGGCAAACGTGTCGGATCAATGACTCTGCTTCCAGCCCGGTTCCAAGGCTTGGCAGTATCCTGAAACCACTTTTCCTGGACGCTTGACCTTCCCATCATTGGAAGGACTAAACCTGCTTCCCATATCAGGATCAGGAGATTTCCATGACTGCCGGCACGCCTGCCCCCAGTGACACGATCAACATTCCCGTCCAGGGCATGACCTGCGCCTCCTGCGTGAGCCGGGTCGAGAAGGCCATCCGATCGGTGAAGGGCGTCACAGCTGCCAGCGTCAACCTGGCAACGGAGCGAGCCCATGTGGAATTTGCACCGGCCGAGGCCGATCCCGTGGCTGTCGCCGAGGCGATCCGGGCGACCGGGTACGAGCCCTCCGACACCACCATCGCATTGAAGATCGATGGCATGACCTGCGCCTCCTGTGTCGGCCGGGTCGAAAAGGCGCTCAAGCGTGTGCCCGGTGTGCTGGAGGCCAATGTCAATCTCGCCACCGAGCGCGCCTCCATCCGCTATATCGGCGGAACGGATATGGTGGGCCGCCTGATCGGCGCCGTCGAGCAGACCGGCTACGAGGCCGAGGCGCTGCGGCAGGACAACGACAGGACCGACCGGGAACATGAGGCGCGGGAGGCGGAGATCTCCGGCCTGCAACGCTCTCTCACCATCGCGGCTGTCCTCACCCTGCCGGTCTTTGCGCTCGAAATGGGCTCCCACTTCATCCCGGCCATCCATGATTGGGTGATGGAGACCCTTGGGCATCGCACGAGCTGGTATCTGCAATTCGCGCTCACCACCCTCGTGCTGTTCGGGCCGGGGCTGCGCTTCTTCCGCAAGGGCGTACCGGCCCTGCTGCGCCGGTCGCCGGACATGAACTCCCTCGTGATGCTCGGCACCAGCGCTGCCTATGCCTATTCGGTGGTGGCCACCTTCCTGCCAGGGCTCCTGCCGGCCGGCATGGCCAACGTCTATTACGAGGCGGCGGCCGTCATCGTGACCCTGATCCTGCTCGGGCGCTATCTCGAGGCCAAAGCGAAGGGGCGCACCTCCGAGGCGATCAAGCACCTTATGGGCCTGCAAGCCAAGACGGCCCGCGTGCTGCGCAACGGCCAGTCCCTGGAGATCCCGCTGGATCAGGTGCTCGCTGGCGACATCGTCCAGGTTCGTCCGGGCGAGAAGATCCCAGTCGACGGCGAAGTGGTGGAAGGCTCCTCCTTCGTGGACGAGTCCATGATCACCGGCGAGCCCGTGCCGGTGCATAAGGCGGAAAGAGCCGAGGTCGTAGGCGGGACCATCAACAAGACCGGCAGCTTCACCTTCCGCGCCACGCGCATTGGTGCCGATACGGTGCTGGCCCAGATCATCCGCATGGTCGAGCAGGCACAAGGGTCGAAGCTGCCGATCCAGGCTCTCGTCGACCGCGTGACGGCCTGGTTCGTGCCGGCCGTGATGGCTGCGGCCGCCCTCACCTTCCTCGTCTGGCTCATCCTCGGCCCGGAACCGGCGCTGACGTTCGCGCTGGTAAATGCGGTGGCCGTGCTGATCATCGCCTGCCCGTGCGCCATGGGGCTAGCCACACCCACGTCCATTATGGTCGGCACGGGACGGGCGGCGGAGCTCGGCGTGCTCTTCCGCCAGGGCGAGGCGCTGCAGAGCCTGAAAGAGGTCGGCGTCGTCGCCCTCGATAAGACCGGCACCCTGACGCAAGGCCGCCCGGACCTTACCGACTTTGTGACTGCTCCCGGCGTCTCTGAGACCGATGCGCTGAGGCTGGTCGCTGCGGTGGAAGCTCGCTCCGAGCACCCGATCGCCCAGGCCATCGTCGCGGCCGCCGAGAAGCGCGGCCTCGCCCTGCCCTCCACCGACAGCTTCGAGGCCGTGCCCGGCTTCGGGGTCTCGGCCATGGTGGAGGGCCGGAAGGTCGATGTGGGCGCGGACCGCTTCATGACGAAGCTTGGGCTCCCGATCGTCGATTTTGCCCACACGGCTACCCGGCTCGGAACCGAGGGCAAGAGCCCACTTTATGCGGCCATCGACGGCAGGCTTGCCGCCATCATCGCGGTTGCCGACCCGATCAAACCCTCGACGCCTGAGGCCATTGCCGCCCTGCACGCCCTTGGGCTGAAAGTCGCGATGATCACCGGCGACAACCGCAGGACCGCAGAGGCCATCGCCCGTCGCATCGGCATCGACGAGGTGTTGGCGGAGGTCCTGCCCGATGGCAAGGTCGAGGTGGTGAAGCGCCTTCGCGCCACCCACGGCAAGATCGCTTTCGTCGGCGACGGCATCAACGATGCGCCGGCCCTCGCCGAGGCCGATATCGGCATCGCCATCGGCACGGGTACGGACATCGCCATCGAGAGCGCCGATGTGGTGCTCATGTCCGGCGACGTGCGCGGCGTGGTCAACGCCATTGCCCTGTCGAAAGCCACGATCCGCAACATCGGCCAGAACCTGTTCTGGGCCTTCGCCTACAACGTGCTGCTGATCCCGGTCGCGGCGGGTGCGCTGTACCCGCTCAACGGCATCCTGCTCTCGCCGATCTTCGCCGCAGGCGCCATGGCGCTCTCCAGCGTCTTCGTTCTCGGCAATGCCTTGAGGCTTCGCGGCTTCAAGGCTCCCGTTCCGTCCGCGGAGGGCACCGCCCCTGCCGCTCACGCCGATGAAGGTGCCGCATGAATATCGGACAAGCCGCTCAAGCCTCCGGCGTCTCCGCCAAGATGATCCGCTACTACGAATCCATCGGGCTGATCCCGAAGACCGTCAGGACGGAAGCCGGGTACCGGGTCTATTCGGATCATGACGTGCACACCCTGCGCTTCATCCGCCGGTCGCGCGATCTCGGCTTCTCCGTCGAGCAGATCGCCGATCTCGTGTCGCTCTGGCAGGATCGCGAGCGCGCGAGCAAGGACGTGAAAGCCATTGCGCTCGAACATGTGACCGTGCTCGAGCGCAAGATCCGCGAATTGCAGGAAATGGCTTCGACCCTGACGCATCTCGCCACGAACTGCCATGGCGACGCGCGTCCGCATTGCCCGATCCTGGAGGAACTGGCGAGCGACGAGGCGGGACAGGGCGACTTCAAGCCGGATGCAAAGTTCGGCCTGCTGGGCAAGGTATCGGCGCGATAGGCCTGATGGAGCTGGCGGCGATCAGGCCGCCATCTCCACCTCTCGCTCGCGGCCGAGATCGCGCATGAGTTGCTCGTAGCGTGGAATACGCTGGATCTGTCGGCCGTAATGCCGGCGCAGGGCATCCATGAGCCGCCCGTTGCGCGACAGAAGCGCGTCGGCGAACTCGATCATGAGCGAATTGGGCCAAGCCTGAGGGCGAATCTCGTTCAGTCGCTCGAACAGCTTTTCCTCGCTCTCATCCGGATGTGTCTGGGCCATGAGCGTCAGCATCGCGGCCGTCGAGCGCGAGACGCCCATGTGGCAATGCACGAGCAGATGGCCTTCTGCTCCTTCGCCGCGTTTCTCGGCAACCTCGTCGCCGAAGCGCAGAACCGCCTCCACATGCTCCGGCTCCGGCAGGATCATCCCCGGAATGGGATCGATGATGTCATGGAAGCGCAGGATCGTCCGATGATGGGGATCGTAAGACCCGAAGGCTTCGGGATCCGGGTGGTCCGGATCGAGGATCGACAACACATGGGTCACCGACCGCTCGCGCTGGTCGGAAAGTTCGGAGATGCCGCAGATCGTGAGCATCTGTATGGATTGGGGCTGCATCAAAGCACTCGTTCACAGGCTGAACCGGACAAAAACCTTACCGGATCTTTTCGGGAGGTTAACTCATAGCCGTCGATTTGGATCATCCTGTTCAAAAGACTGTGTCTTGCAAACCACAGGCGCCTTCTGCCACATTCCCGCCACCGAAGATTCACCTTCTCGACACTCCTGGGACTATGTCTCTTGATGAGTAGCGCCGCCGCCCGCAAGGACCGGCGGATAAAGCCAATAACCAGAAACTGCAGGTTCCCCCACTGATGTTTGCTGCACTGGCCCCGAGCCGATCCTTGTTGCGCAGAGCCGTTCGCTCACTTCTCCTGCTTCTTCCCATAGCCCTGGCGGCATGCGTGTCCACCCAGCCTCCCTCACAGCAGGCTGTACGCCGCATCGATCCCGCCTATGCGGCGATGTACGGACCCCGCCTTGACGAGCCTCATCCGCTCCCCGCTACCGATATTTCCGAGGTCGACCCCCGCTTCCTGCGCCGTGAAGTTGCCTATTATGGCCGCGAGGAACCCGGCACCATCGTGGTCGATACGCAATCCCGCTATCTCTACCTCGTACGCGAGGGCGGCCGCGCGATCCGCTATGGCATCGGCGTCGGCAAGGAAGGTCTTGCCTGGAGCGGCCGCGCCCGCGTCGGCCGCAAGGCTGCGTGGCCGCGCTGGACGCCCACCGCCTCGATGATCAAGCGCGAGCCGGAGCGCAACGCCCGCTGGGCCGCCGGCATGGAAGGGGGTCTGAGCAATCCGCTTGGAGCGCGTGCCCTTTATCTCTACGACAACGGCCGCGATACCATGTATCGCATCCACGGCACGACCGAACCATGGTCAATCGGCCAGTCCGTGTCGAGCGGCTGCATCCGCCTGTTCAACCAGGACATCATCGACCTCCACAGCCGCGTCCCGGTCGGCTCACCCGTGGTCGTGCTGCAGGGCCAGCGCCTCTTCGAGGTCGAAGACGAGACGCGGGTGTCGTCAGCTTACTGACCACACATCTGCTTCCATACCCGGAAGGGCCGGCCTTGCCCGGCCCTTTTTCTTTGGTGCCCTGTCAGGCTTGAGATAAAATCCTCCCGTCTCTGCTGGAGGCATGATCATGACAGTCGAACGCGCGATCCTTCTGACCGTCGGCGGGCTCATCATTCTCAGTGTCCTGCTCGCCGTCTATGTGAACATCAACTGGCTCTGGCTCACCGGGATCCTCGGCGCCCATCTCGTCCAGGCATCCTTCACGGGCCTCTGCCCGGTGGTGATGATGTTCAAGCGCATGGGGCTGCCGAGCAAGCCCGGCTTCACCTGAGCCTCCCCTCGCCCCTGGTGGCTTCCGCCCGCTGTCCTATGACTCTGTGTGGACAGAGGCACAGGAGCTTTCATGGACGAGTGGTTTTCTCCGGCGCTGAAGCTGATGACGCGCGCCATCGAGATCGGCGGGATTGCCGTTATCGTCCTGGGGCTTCTCGGAGCCAGCATCGCCGTTCTCTGGCAGGTGCTGCGGGGAAGCTCCGGGTCGGAGGCCTTCACTCTCTATCGCTCCAACCTGGGGCGCGCCATCCTGCTCGGCCTCGAGTTTCTGGTGGCTGCTGACATCATCAACACGGTCGCCATCGATCCGACGCTCCAGAGTCTGCTCGTCCTCGGCGGCATCGTCCTGATCCGAACCTTCCTGAGCTTCTCCCTCGAAGTGGAGATCGAAGGACGCTGGCCGTGGGATCGACACAAGGCCGAGGACGAGCGGTCCTCAGGCCGCACGGCCTAGCTCCGGGAGGCAGGTCTCGCAGATCGCCGCGATGTGGCGGTGATCCGTCCCGCAGCATCCGCCGAGCACCGACAGATGCGGGATGCGCCGGCGCAGGTCCTTGTAGCGCTGCGCAAGATCGATCGGATCGCCGGGATCGAGCTCGGTTGCTTCATCGAGTTCCGCATGGCTCTTCGCCGAAGCATTGGCGCGCAGCCCCCGGATACGCCGGGTCCACCAACCATTACCGTCCAGAATTTCATCGAAATGCGTCGGGTGTGCGCAGTTGATCATGTAGTAGGCCGGGGTATGGCCGGTCTCGCGATCCGTCCGCTCAATGGCGGAAGGGAGGCTCTCTCCCGATGCCAGCCTTCCATCCGTCTCGACCGTGAACGACACCACCACCGGCATGCCGAGGGCCTCCGCGGCGCGAGCGATGCCGACCGCCTCCTCGGCATAGTTCATGGTGACGGCGCTCACCATATCGGCGCCCGCGTCCCGAAAGGCTTCGACCTGCAGGGCATGGTAGGCCTGCGCCTCCTCGGCTGTCATCCGCGCATCGACCCTGTAGCCATCTCCGCGCGGGCCTATGGCCCCGTTGATCAGGATCCGCTCCGGCTTGTCTGAGAGCCGGTCGCGCAGCCGAGCCGCCCAGCGCACGGCCTCTCGGTTGATCTCCATCAGATCGTCGCACGATACGCCGAGCTTGGCGGCCCACTCAGGATTGGCCCGCCACGTAGGCGTGTCGAGAATGAACCCGACATCCCGCTCCACGGCCGTGCGGATGAAAGGCGCGAAATAAGTCTCGAGCCGTGCCCGCCCCTCCTTGCTGCGCAGCAGAGGAAAAGCCGCGAAACAGGGAAGATCGATGCCATCGAGATACACGAGCGCTGTTTCGAGACCACCATCAGTCAGAAAAATGGCTTGGTCGGATGGAGGGAAGGCAAAGCGGCTGCTGGTCATGGAAGCATCTCCCTGGTGCTCACGCCGATGCTACGGTGTCACCAACACCTCAAGTTGTTCGCAACCCTAAAGCGCCTTGCGAATTCATGATGTGAGATAAGTCACAGATGATCGCGAGACCTTCCCTTCGGGAACGTTAGGTCATTCGCAAGACATTTTCCTCATATTGGCCTTCAAAATTCTTCAATAACTGCACGGAAGCGCCTGTGAACGACACGAAACTAGGATGTCAGGGATGCCGCAACAGCGAACCCCTCCCGTTCGATTTCACGATGGCCTTCCATCCGATCATCGATGTCAAGCGGGGCGTGGTCTGGGGCTACGAGGCGCTCGTGCGCGGCACCAAGGGCGAGTCCGCCGGAGCGATCCTGAGCCAAGTGGATGACGAGCGACAATACAAGTTCGACCAGGCCTGCCGGGTCAAAGCCATCGAGCTGGCAGGGCGCCTCTTTCCGGCAACGGAGGACACCAAGCTCTCCATCAACTTCATGCCGAACGCCGTCTATGAGCCGGCTGCCTGCATCAGAACGTCCCTTGAGACCGCACGGCGCGTCGGCTTCGACACGAAGCGCATCATGTTCGAGTTCACCGAGAACGAGCGCATGGCGGACACGAAGCACGTCGCCAGGATTGTCGCGGAATACCGACGTCTCGGCTTCATCACGGCCATCGACGATTTCGGCGCCGGCCATGCGGGTCTGAACCTTCTCGCCAACTTCCAGACCGATCTCATCAAGATCGACATGGAGCTGATCCGCGGGATATCGGATTCCGCAGCCCGCCAAGCCATCATTGCCGGCATCCTGGTGATGGCCCGCACCCTCGACATCACGATCGTCGCCGAAGGCATCGAGACGGAGGCGGAACTTGCGACCTTGAAAAGCGCCGGCATCAACCTGTTCCAGGGTTTCCTGTTCGCCCGTCCTGCCATTGAGTCCCTACCGCCGGTTTCGTTCAACGCGTGAACGCCGCAGCACGCGAACCGGTGAGAGGCGGACGCTTATCCGCTTCTCACCGGCCGAGCATCAGTCGCTGACCTGCACCAGAACGTGCCGTTTCCTGCCGGCTGTCAGCTTCAAGGCCCCCTCGGTGAGATCGGCTGCGGTGACATGAAGATCCGCATCTTCCAGGACCGCATCATTGAGCCTTGCTCCCTTGTTGAGCACGAGACGGCGGGCCTCGCTCTTGGAGGCAGATAGTCCTGCCTGAACAAGAAGCTGCGCGAAGGTCACGCCTCTGTCGAGTTCGGACCGCGGCAGATCGATGCTTGGAAGCCCAGCGGCATGCTCTCCGTCCTCGAAGGTTCTGCGTGCTGTCTCCGCAGCGTCCCGCGCCGCCGCCTCTCCATGGGCGAGCCTCGTCGCTTCCGTGGCGAGGATCTGCTTTGCCTCGTTGATCTCGGCGCCTTTCAGCTGCCCAAGACGATGCACCTCGTCGAGGGGGAGCTCTGTGAAGAGACGCAGGAAGCGGGCAACATCGTCGTCCTCCGTGTTGCGCCAGAACTGCCAGAACTCGTAGGGGCTCAGGCGCTCGGCGTTAAGCCACGTCGCGCCGCTTGCCGTCTTGCCCATCTTGGCTCCGCCGGAAGTGGTGATGAGCGGCGTGGTCAGGCCGAAGAGTTGGCGCTGGTCGATGCGGCGGCCCAGCTCGATTCCGTTGACGATATTGCCCCATTGATCCGAACCGCCCATTTGCAGCACGCAACCATGATGCCGCGACAGCTCCAGGAAATCGAAGGCCTGCAGCACCATGTAATTGAACTCCAGCAGCGTGAGCGGCTGCTCGCGCTCAAGCCGCTGGCGCACGCTGTCGAAGCTCAGCATCCGGTTGATGGTGAAATGCGTGCCGAAGTCGCGCAGGAACGGCAGGTAGCGCAGCGGATCGAGCCAGTCCGCATTGTCCACCATCACCGCATCCGTCGGCCCGTCGCCGAAGGCGAGGTAGTGCGAGAAGACCTGCTTCAATCCCGCAGCGTTCCTGGCGATCTGGTCGCCGTCGAGCAGCGGCCGGCTGGCATCGCGGAAGCTCGGATCGCCGATCTGCGAGGTGCCCCCGCCGATGAGCACGACCGGCTTGTGGCCGCACTTCTGCAGCCAGCGCAGGGCCATGATCTGCACGAGGCTGCCCACATGAAGGCTGTCCGCCGTGGCGTCGAAGCCGATGTAGGCCGCGACAGGCCCAGCCGAGAGCCGCTCGTCGAGG
>JAJFBI010000496.1 GCA_020697385.1 Microvirga sp.
TGCGAGCCGGTCGACGAGGTTGCCGAGGTCAGGATCGGGGTCGACGCTATCGAGCCCCTTCACGCTCGTTTGCTTTGGCGCAAGAGGCTCGACTCGCGATGCAACCAGCAAAGCGCCTTCGATCTTAAAACCCGGATCGACGACGTCGAGACGGTCGCCTAGCAGTCGCGCGAGATGAGGCGGGTCGCGGTTGGGCCTGGCTGTCTTCACCTGAACGCCTTGGGAGGCTCGGTCGACCCGCCCGAACACGAGGTCGAGCCGCGCCGAAACGACGGGCGAGCGCGGCGCGCGGCATGGCCGCGACCTGGCCGATGCGCTCGACCCCAAGCCGGCGCAAGGCGCCAACCGTCTCGGCTGGCAGGCGCAGCACGGCCTATCCCGCCTGGGCCGAAGCAGGTGCCGTCAGTGGCGGTGCATCAGGGCTGCCACGATCTCCTGAACGCGCTTCATCGTGATACCCCGCTGCTGCTCTATCGCTAGGGGGTGATCAGTAGGCTCGACCTCGACGAGGGGGCGCAGTCCGCCTCCCCGGAAGTACACGCCCGCCTTGAGCTCGAGGGTACGGGGATATAGGCGAATGTTCGTACTGAGCCAACCAAAGCGGGGTGGCTCGCCTTCAACCACATCAACGTCCCATAGCTCCGCAGCCCTTTGCAGACTAGCCTCGGAGAGCGAAACCCATGCGCCAAACACGAGCTTCTCATCCATGCCGATGATGGGCAGTTCGAGGCAGCCTCGGATGAAGTGATGCTCGCTATCGATCGTGCAAAAGTCGGGTGTGAGCACGGAGCGGGCATCCCGCTCCTCGCGGGGTATCCCGTACCAGTAATCCGGCGCTTCCGCTCCGAAGTCGAGAGGAAGTGTGCTGTACTGCTTTCCGCAGCACGAGCACGTCCAGGCGTACTGCAACATGCGGACCGTCGCCAGTTTACCGGCCTTTGAGGATTTCCCTGATGCCGCCAATAGTGTTTGGAGCCTTGCCCTCAGCCATCTCAAGCTTCCCCTCGGCTTGGAGCTTCGCGTCGCCCAAGACGCTTCCAACGCCCTTCTTCATAGAGACTTTGGCTTGCTCGGCAGAGCCGGCCGCGCTCACGGTCAACCCCCAATGGACCTGGTCCCAGAGGACCTGTTTCTGAACCAGAAGTACCATATGGCTCCGCCGACCACGAGGACAGCAGAATCACTCAAAGCCCAACCGATGCCGCTGCTCGTCGTTGCGGCGCGGTGCCTAGCGTCAGCCTGGGGCTACAACTGGGGAGATGGTCAGTGCGAGCGAGCTAATCAAAACATGAAGCGGACTGTGGCGCATGGGACACTCCTAACGCTCGGGTTTGTCGAACCATCCGGGTTGAGCGGGCGTGAAGGCGTCGAGAGCGGTGCTAAGCAGCTAGGGGGTTGTCAGGGTAAAATCTCGTGAGCAGGGTGATGAGAGCGTCATGCGTGGCCATTGCCGTCATCTGTTCCGGGTGTGCATACGCCGCCGGAGCCGAGGCCGTTCGTGACGCGACTATCGGGCTCACTATCAGGCCGCCGGCCGGTTACGTCGCAAGGCAAACAACGCCAAGCGGACGCTATACGTCTGCCTTCGAGGTGAAGCTTCCGTCCGACCGGGATACTGGGTGCAAAGTCGCATTTCAACCTGCACCTCAGAACAAACACATGAGCCAGGCGCAGATTAACTCGATCACTAGCATGCCAGGAACAGGTTGGTTCGACTCTTGGTAGTTTGTACAACGTTCAGGCGTTGGCGTCCTTCACTCATGCTGGCGTTTCCGGCGCCTCCGTGATCGCGACCCTCAGGAGTTTTCCGGGCGTCCCCTCACGAGATTCAGAGATGATGACCCAGTTTCTTATCTTTGAGACTCCGCGCGGTCGAACCATGGTCGTGTGCGTAGCGGAAAAGGGGAGCTTTCCGGCTCGGCAGATCGAATTTGAGGCACTCGCAAGAGGGCTCGTGCTCCCGCAGTGACCGCCAGCGCGTGGCGGGGATCAGTATTACCAATAATGGCAGGCCAGCGCGGCAGTATCCGGGCGCGCGGCCTCGCCCTCGTTTACAACCGAGACCTCGGTCCGAAGGTCGTTGACAGACCCTGCGGAGCGTCCGCTCCTCAGCCGCGACTGCGCCCGAAGCGCGACCGCCCACCGCCAGTAAGTCCGGTCGTCGCCCGTGGTCGGAAGACCTACCTCGTTGCAGGCGTGACCTATTGCAGACAAGCGTCCGCCCGTTACGATTGGTTGAGGACGGGCAGTCGAGATGGCTAATGGCGGTTGAGGCGCTCCTACTTGTGATGGCCAGTTTTGGGCCGGCTCTTGAGCGGGGAACCTGCCACTCGGTTGGGACTTTCGCACACCGTGCTCGCAAAGCCTTCAACCGGCTGGCGATCTTCTCTCGACTCGGCGCGGTGGGAGCGGCGACGATCGTGGCTACGCCCGCGGACGCCAAGCAGCCCGAGCGGGCGAAGGTGGCCATCGCCCGATCCATCGAGGGGTGCGTCGACCCGCTCGTTCGCAGCTCGTGTGGGCCTTTCCCTGCCGGCACGGCAGTGCGCATCGTCCTGGTGGCGGTCGACAAGGGGCTCGTTTGCGTCGTGCCGCTCGACTCCGACGGGCGTTGCTATTTCGTGCCGCGGAGCGCGATCCAGATCAAAACCAAGCACGCTGCGTCCCGGGAACCCACTAGCCGTCGTGAGGACGCGGCCGGCCCCGTCGGGTTGGGACTCGCTGCCGACCCCCGCCCAACCAACCTAGTCAATCATCGAGCCTCAACGAAGTGGGGCATGCTTTTCCGTCCCGAACATGAGCACGGCTGAATATGCGGGCGGCTGGGCCGCTTGGAGCGGCGGCAAGAGAGGTTAGAGAGTTCACACAGGCGAACCTTTGGCCCGCTGCTAATCGATACGGGCGCGCGCGTTGAAAATCCTAAATCGCCTCAGAGGCCCGGACCGCCCCGGTGCGACGGCACGGCGCAGACGGTGCGCGGCTTAATCAGTCAGCAACGGTGAAGAGAGCAAGATGGACGGGTTGATGAACCTCGGGTTTGGCTATCGCTTGTAAGAGCTGGAACAGCCACGCCTCGCGGTCATCCTCATCGACCTCCGCGAGCACGCGCATTGCCGTATCCGAGGACCTCCCCGCCCGTTGGATCGACGTGAGGCAGCCAGTTCTGTCGCTCCATCCTGCAACAGTGGGCTGGACCGTAAAGACGGTCTCCAACCATAGAACCAACGTCCGGCGCGCTCTGGGCTGGTTTCAGCGCATCGCCCCAATGCCGCTCCCCGGCATGTCTCTCGTTCCGGCCTGGGCCTGTCTCTGGGCCGCCGTTCCGGGGCTCGAAACGCGCAAGCGGCTTTCCGCTTTTGTGCGCTTTCTGTCACTGGACGCGGTCTCGCCCGCCGAGGTCGATGAGCCTGTGCTCGACCGCTTTATGCGGCACCGGGCCGAGGTAACCCGCCTCC
>JAJFBI010000497.1 GCA_020697385.1 Microvirga sp.
AAGGGAGTCGGACTTCGTGTCGATCCGGCAACCTTTAGGACACCAATTGCGGTCTAAGAGACTCTAACCCTTCTCCTGTTTCCGGAGCGCCAGATGGCCACCGCCAACGCCCTGATCGCCCGTCTCGAAACTGCCGAGCCGCAGTTTCGGATGCCCCCCAGCAACATCGAGGCCGAACAGGCCCTGCTGGGCGCGATCCTGGTCAACAACGATGCCTATTACCGGGTCTCCGACTTCCTCGAAGCCGTTCATTTCATCGAGGATCTGCACCGGCGCATCTACGAGGTCGCCACCAGCCTGATCAAGGCCGGCAAGGTCGCGACCCCGATCACCATGAAGACATTCCTGGGCGATCAGGATCTCGGCGGCATTACCGTGTCGCAATATCTCGCGCGACTGGCCGCCGAGGCGACGACGGTCATCAACGCGGAGGATTACGGCCGCGCCATCTACGACCTCGCCATTCGCCGGAACCTGATCAATATCGGCGAGGACATGGTGAACGTCGCCTTCGACGCGCCTGTGGACTCCTCCCCGCGCGAACAGATCGAGGAGGCGGAGCGGCGCCTCTATGCGATTGCCGAGACCGGCCGCTACGACGGCGGCTTCCAGCGCTTCTCCGATGCGCTCACCGCCGCCATCGACATGGCGGCTGCCGCCTACAAGCGCGAAGGTGCTCTATCGGGCATCTCCACGGGCCTGAAGGATCTCGACAAGGCCCTCGGCGGTCTGCAGCCTTCCGACCTTGTCATTCTGGCCGGGCGTCCTGCGATGGGTAAGACCTCGCTGGTGACGAACATCGCGTTCAACATCGCCAAGGCCTACCGGGCCGAGAAGCAGCAGGACGGCAACCTGAAGACCGTCAACGGCGGCATCGTGGGCTTCTTCTCGCTGGAAATGTCGGCCGAGCAGCTCGCCACCCGTGTCATTGCCGAGCAGTCGGGCGTGCCCTCCTACAAGATCCGCCGCGGCGACATGCGCGAGGACGATTTCTACAAGATCACCGAAGCTGCCCGCGAGATGCAGTCGATCCCCTTCTACATCGACCAGACCGGCGGCATCTCCATCGCGCAGCTTGCCGCCCGCGCCCGCCGTCTCAAGCGCCAGCGTGGCCTAGATATACTGATCGTCGACTACCTGCAGCTTCTCTCCGGCTCCTCCAAGAAGGGCGAGAACCGCGTGCAGGAATTGACCGAGATCACCACCGGCCTCAAGGCGCTCGCTAAGGAACTCTCGGTTCCGTTGGTCGCCCTGTCCCAGCTCTCCCGTCAGGTGGAGTCCCGCGACGACAAGAGGCCCCAGCTCTCCGACCTTCGTGAATCGGGCTCGATTGAGCAGGACGCCGACGTGGTCATGTTCGTCTACCGCGACGAGTACTATCTGAAGAACAAGGAGCCAAAACCCGGCACTGAGGAACACTTCAAGTGGCAGACGGAAATGGATCAGGTTCTTGGCAAGGCCGAGGTCATCATCGGCAAGCAGCGTCACGGACCAACCGGCACCGTGCAGCTGGCCTTCGAGGCCAATATCACCCGCTTCACCGACCTTGCGGATGAAGACAAACTTCCCGAACGGATTGGCGATTGACCAAGCATACCTCTCAGACCAACACCACCGGCGGCATTCCCGAACAAGCCGCCGGTGGTGTCCTCCATATCGATCTCGACGCTCTGGTCTCGAACTGGCGCACCCTGCGGGATCACGCGGGCGGTGCCGAGACGGCGGCCGTCGTCAAGGCGAACGCCTACGGCATCGGCATCGAGAAGGCCGTGCCCGCCCTCAGCAAAGCTGGCTGCCGTACCTTTTTCGTGGCTCACTTAAGCGAGGCGATCCGCGCCCGCGCCGTTGACCCCGGTGCAGCGATCTATGTGCTCAACGGGCTGTTCACCGGCACCTGCCCCACTTACGCCCAGTTCGATCTGCGCCCGGTGCTCGGCTCCTTTGAGGAGATCGAGGAATGGGCAGGGTTCTGCCGCGCGCAATCGCAGAAGCTGAAGGCCGCAATCCATGTCGATACCGGCATGAACCGCCTCGGGCTCACCGTGCCGCAGGGTATGACGCTGAAGGACCGCAAGGAGCTGAAGGATTTCGAGACGGCCCTGCTCATGAGCCATTTCGTCAGCGCCGAGGAGAGCGACAACCTGCTGAACGCCAAGCAGATCGAAGCTTTTGAAGCTATCCGCTCTTCGTTGCCGAACATCCCGGCTTCGCTGCCCAACTCTTCCGGCATCTTCTTGCGCGACAAGCCCGGCTACGACTTGGTGCGACCCGGCTACGCCCTCTACGGCGGCAATCCGACGCCGGATCGCGACAACCCCATGCGCCCTGTCGTCGGCTTGGAGGCCCGCATCGTGCAGTTGCGCTGGGTCGAGGCGGAGCAAACCGTGGGCTATAATGGCCGCTGGCTTGCGCTCGACAAGCGCCGCATCGCCACGCTGTCCGTCGGTTACGCCGACGGCTATCCGCGCTCGTCGAGCGCACGGGGCAGGAGCGGCGACGAATTGCTCGCTGGCATGGCCCTGGTCGCTGGACATTCCTGCCCCTTCGCCGGCAACGTCTCCATGGACCTGATCACCGTGGATGTGACCGATGTGCCAGAGGCAAAGGTGAAGCGCGGCGACACGGTCACGCTGATCGGCGGCGATCTCACCATCGACGAGGTCGGCCGCCGCGCCGGCACCATCGGATACGAAATTCTCACCAATCTCGGTACGCGCTACGCCCGCGTCCATCGCGGGGGAGAAGGCTGATGGCAAAGCAGCGGCACCCCGCCTTCACGTGCCAGGAATGCGGCGCGGTCTATAACCGCTGGAAGGGCAAGTGCGAGGCCTGCGGCGGCTGGAACACCATCGTCGAGGAGACAGGCTCCGCAAGCCCCATGGCAGGGCCTGCCGCCACGCGCCCCTCCCGCGCCAAGGGCCGCATCTTCCCGCTCGAAGGTCTTCAGGGCGAGACCAAGGAAGCGCCGCGCACGCCCTCCGGCATCGCCGAGCTCGACCGGGTCACCGGCGGCGGCTTCGTGCATGGGTCCATCATCCTGCTCGGCGGCGATCCCGGCATCGGCAAGTCCACGCTCCTGATGCAGGCATCGGCCGCACTCGCCATGCGCGGGGAGCGTGTCGCCTACATCTCGGGCGAGGAGGCGGTCGCCCAGGTGCGCCTGCGCGCCGAGCGCCTCGGCCTCGGCCAGGCGCCCGTGGAGCTCGCCTCCGAGACCAATGTCGAGGACATCATCGCGACCTTGAGCCAGGGCCGCCCGCCGGCGCTTGCCATCATCGACTCGATCCAGACCATGTGGACCGAGACGGTGGAATCCGCACCCGGCACGGTCACCCAGGTGCGCGGCTCGGCCCAGGCGCTCATCCGCGTCGCCAAGACCTCGGGCACGGCGGTGATCCTCGTCGGGCACGTCACGAAGGACGGGCAGATCGCGGGCCCCCGCGTGGTCGAG
>JAJFBI010000498.1 GCA_020697385.1 Microvirga sp.
ACGCCTTCGGGGTTCTCGAGCGGAATCAGGACGGCTTGGTTGAAATCCTCGCCCAGCAGCGGACTCCTCAGCCCGAGCAGAAGCGACTCGCCGTCGGCACGCGCCGTAAGACCCTCGATGTTGAAGCCTTTGTTGTCGGGGGCGAGCGCCTCGTCCCTTGCCTTGTCCAGCTCGATCTTCGCCTTGAGTTTAGGATCGAGCGTGGAAAGAGCAGGCAAGAGCCCGTTAAATGCTTGCTCGCTCGTGGGTGCGATCGTAGGTGCGCCTGACGCGGCCGAGACGCGCGTCGCAAACAACTGCCACCGCGGGTGCCGGATGTTCCCTTTGCGGCTGCGGCTATGTGAGCCGATCCAGTAGGCCCTGCCGTTCAGCCAAGTCGCTCCTTCGAAGTCCGCTTTCTTCTCTTCCTCCTCGTTGTTGAGCCCAAGGAACTTGTTGAGGTCGCCGCTCGGCATGTCCAGCGAGTCGCCGCCAGCCGCACGATAAGCTTTGAGGCCGTTGGACTCGTCATTCGCCACGATGAACACCTGATCGATCGTGCCTGCTGGGAAGGCGATCGCACCAGACGGTTCGCAGATGCCCTTGTAGGCAACGACCTTCCCGAACTCGACCTCGGCAACCGCGGTGGATGTGGGAACGAGGGCGAGCGTTACGGACGTGCAAATGGCCGCGACCCGCATGCTGAACTCTGCGTCGTGCCAGATAGCCAGAATACCAAGCTCCTCCACCCGAGGATCAGGACAGAGAGCTGCGCGGCCGAAGCCGCCGCAGCGCTTCCGCGTAGGGTTGCGCGAGCACCGGCGCGAGACCCTGGAAAGGCTCGTCGAGAAGCACGAGCCTCGTCCGAAAATTATGGCGCGCGCCAGCGCGACCATCTTGCCCTGCCCGCCCGAGACCGAACCGGCGGGGCGCGCAGCTCCGCCATCGCGGGCAGCACGCTATACCCTGGCGTTATGCGACTAGCTCCAATCGGCTGCCTCGCCACACTGTCATTGAATAATCTTCCGGGCCGAGGGCTTCGTGCCGGTCGGCCGAGAACGGGTTAGCGTAGCTCTTGATGAGGCCGCCATAGGTGCCAAGGTTCTCCAGGGCCGCTTGCATCTTAGGACCGTCCGTGCTGCCGGCCTTCTTGATGGCGAGCGCGATCATGTGGGTGGCGTCATAGGCATTGCCGATATAGCTCGGGAAGGGCAGCGCCATCTCGTCCTTAACGTTCCGGTTCTTCTCGGCAAGCCGCTTGAACAGCGCTTGCGCCTTCGGGTTGGTGTTCTGGACGAAGGTGAAGGTCTGCATGACCATTACGCCATCGGCGAGCGGGCCCGCAAGCGAGGGGAAGGTCGGGTTGGCAAGGCCCCAGGCGCTGAGCACCTTCGGCTTGTAGCCAATCTTGTTGCCGGCCTTCAGCGCATTCGCCATCTCGACCGCGTTCGAGAAGGTCAGGATGGTGTCGGCGCCGCCATTCTTGGCGCGCAGCATTTGCGGCGTGAACTCGCTGTCGCCGACCTTCATCTTGTCGACAGAGGCGGGCTCGAGATTGCGCCCCTTCAGGGCGACGCGCAGGTCATCGATCGCCGGCACGCCCCAGCCCGTGTCCTCGTTGAGAATCGCAAAGCTCTTCCCTCCGACCTTCTCTTGGCCGTAGCTGACGAGGAACTTCGCGACCTCGCGGTCGTTCGTCGCGACGCGGAACATGTAGTTCGGCTTGCGCCCGTTCTCGATGATGCCGACGCCGCCGACGGCGAGGGCGAACCATGGGATCTTGAGCTCGTGGATGGTGTCGATCACGGCAAGCCCGATGAAGCTGCCCTGTGAGCCGAGCATGGCGACGCAGCCTTCGCGCTCAATCATTTCCCGGGTCTGGGCGACGCCGCGGTCGAGCTTGTGCTCGTTGTCGCGGATGACAAGAGCGAGCGGGCGGCCGAGCACGCCCCCGGCCGCGTTGATCTCCTCCATGGCGAGGTCGGCGCCGCGCTGCAAGGCCTCGCCGGCGGTGGCGTTGGGACCTGAGAAGGCAGCCGAGAGGCCGATCTTGATCGGGTCCGCTGCAGATGCTCCTCGAGGGAGCACGGTGCTTGCGGCAGCCGCGCCTAGGATCTTCACTGCAGTGCGGCGCGAGGCGCTCGGGATGCCGGCCGGATGGACTTCGCTCATGGTGACCCTCTCATTGCTGTTCGGTGATGCCGCGGCCCGGCGGTTCGCGTCGAGCCGTCGGGGTTCCGGCGAGGCGTCCGAGATAGCCGCGGGCGACCTCGGGATTGGCGAGCAGCGCGTCGGATGTCCCGTCGAGGACGATCCGGCCCTGCTCCAGGATATAAGCGCGGTCGGCGATCCGCAACGCGAGGTTCGCCATCTGCTCGACCAGGAGGACGGTGCGCCCGGCCCGCTTCAGGTCGCGGATGATGTCAAAGACCTGGCGCACGAGCAAAGGGGCAAGCCCCAGCGACGGCTCGTCCAGGAGAAGCAGGCGAGGCGAGGCCATGAGGCCGCGGGAGATGGCGAGCATCTGCTGCTGGCCGCCGCTGAGGCTGCCCGCGGGAGCGCTACGGCGCTCGCGCAGAATCGGAAAGCGATCGAGGTACTCCTCGGCGCGGGCGCGCATGCCCGCATCGCCGCCGACCTCGCGCCGCCGCCGATAGGCGCCGAGGAAAAGGTTGTCCATGACGGTCTGATCGCCGAACAGGCGCCGGCCCTCGGGCACGAGCGCGACGCCGCGGGCGACGATTCGGTGCGCCGGCTCCGCCGCGAGCTCCTGCCCTTCGAGGCGGATGCTACCTTCGACCGGCCGCAGGATCCCGGTGATGGCTTTGAGGCAGGTGCTCTTGCCAGCGCCATTGCTGCCGATGAGGGCGACGAGCTCGCCCGCGCCGACGGTCAGGCTCACGCCGCGCAGTGCCTCGATCGAGCCGTAGCGCACGCGCAGATCGCGGATTTCCAGCATCGCTTCGCCTCACGCCGAGATCGGAGCGGCTATCGGAACGTCGATGTCCTCCGCCCCGAGATAGGCTTCGATAACGAGCGGGTTGGCCTGCACCTCCGCGGGGGCGCCCTCGGCGATCTTCTCGCCGTAGTCGAGCACGGTCACGCGGTTCGAGATGCCCATGACCAGGTCCATGTGATGCTCGACGAGAAGCACCGCTATGCGGTTCAAGCCCGCCGCCGGCTCGTCCATCGCGATCAGAATCGGGTTCATGGCGAGCGCGCGCGCAATCTCGACGAGCCGCTGATGGCCGAAAGGCAGCGAATTCGCGCGGGCGTCGAGGTCGCCGCGGAAGCCCACAAAATCGAGCAGCTGCCGGGCGGCAGCGACGCGCTCGGCCTCCTCCCGCCGCAGCCGCGGCGTGACGAGCGCGCTGTCAAGCAGCCGCCCGACCGTCTGGCCGGGGAAGCCGATGAGCACGTTCTCCAGCACCGTCATCTCGCCGAAGAGCTGCGCCGTCTGGAACGTGCGTGCGATCCCGAGGCGTGCCACGGCATGGGGAGAAATCCCGGTGATGTCCCGCCTGCGCAGCCGGATGCGGCCTTCCGTCGGGCGGTAGTAGCCGCCGATCACGTTAAGAAGAACGGTCTTGCCGGCGCCGTTGGGCCCGATGAGGGCGTGGATGGTGCCCGGCTCGACGGCAAAGCCGACCCCGTTGAGAGCGCGGACGCCACCGAATGACATCCGCACGCCTTCAAGCTCGAGGACGGGCCCGGATGTGTTAGCGCGGACGCTGGGGGCCGGCTGCGCTGTCGCGACCTCCGCGGCCGCGCCGATAGGAGCATAGGCGGGGCGTCTTCCCCAGTGCCGGAACAAGCTTCCCACGATGCCGAGCGGGAGCGCATAGAGGAAAGCCACGATCAGCGTCCCGTAGATGATCAGGCGGTAATCAATGAACCGCTGTAGCAGCTCGGGAAGGAAGACCATGACGGGGGCTGCGACGATGGGCCCGGCCAGGGTGCCCGCGCCGCCGAGGATCACGATGGTGAGAAAGAAGATCGAGGCTTCGAACTCGAAGGCCTCCGGGCTGATGAAGCCTTGGAAGAAGGCAAAGAGGTGCCCGCCCAGGCCAGCGAGAGCGGCGCTCAGGGTGCAGGCGATCGTCTTCACGCGCCGGGTGCTGAGCCCGACGGCTTCCGTCGCGATCGGGTTCTCCCGCACCGCCATGAAGGCGCGGCCCCAGGGCGAGCGCATGAGATTGCGCATGAGGAGCGTCGTCAGGGCAAGGATGAGGATGATCAGCACGAACTGTCGCTCGAGCGGCAAGCGCGTGCCGAAGATCTCCGGGCGCGGGATGTTGAGCACGCCCTGCGTGCCGCCCGTCACGTCCGACCATTCGACCAGGATGCTGGCGACAATGATCCCGAAGGCGATAGTGACCATCGCGAGATACGGGCCTTCGAGACGGAAGGACGGCACGGCAATCAGCACGCCGGCCACGCCCGCGAGCAGCATCGAGAAGGGCAGGGCCGACCAGAAGCCGAAGCCGAGCTTCGTCGCGAGGAGCGCGCCGCAATACGCCCCGATGGCGTAGAAGCCGGCGTGGCCGAGGGAGGTCTGCCCGGCATAGCCGGCAAGAAGGTTGAGGCCCTGCGCTACGATGGCGTAGATGCCCGCGAGCGCCAGCATTTGAGTGTAGTAGCGGCCGACGAGGCCGGGCAGCAACCATGCCGCGACGAGCGCGGCGGTGATGCCGATGAGCCACCAGCGGCCGGCGATCGCGCCCCGCATACTAGATCCTCCGCAGGCGCGTGCGGCCAAAGAGCCCGGCGGGACGCAGGAACAGCACCAGAATCACGAGGCCGAAGCCGAAAATCTCCTTGGCGGAGGACCCGAAATGGCCGCCGATGAGGTTCTCAACCACCCCATAGGCGAGCGCCGCGATGAGGATGCCGAGCGGGTGCTCGAGCCCGCCGACGATCGCGACCGCGAAGGCCTTTAGACCGATGAGGAAGCCCATATGGCTGCTGACCCCAATCAGCGGGCCGATGAGCACGCCGCCCACCGCCGCCAGCATGCTGCTTGCGGCGTAGGACAGCCCGATCATCCAGTCGACGTTGATGCCGACCGCGAGGGAGGCCTCGCGGTCGAAGGCGGTTGCCCGCAGGGCGCGCCCGAGCATGGTGCTGCCGTAGAACAGCCGCGCAGCGACGGCGATTGCGAGGACAACCACCGGGATCAAAAGCTCGAGCGGATAGATGCCGGCACCCCCGACCATCACCGGGTCCTGCGCCAGCTCGTTCGGCAGGCCGCGCGGCGATTTGCCGAAGATCAGCTGCGCCACGTTCTCGACGATGATGCCGACCGCAAGCGTGCTCATCACCCACGCCATCGACCCGCGGCGGACGAAAGGACGCACGGCGAAGCGTTCCAGGGCAAGGCCGAACACGCCGAGGAGGAGGATCGACACGAGCGTGGCCGGCAGCGTCGGCCAGTTGAAATCGACGACAAGGATTAGCGTGATCACGGCTCCGAGCATCATCGCCGAGCCCTGCGCGAAGTTGAGCGTCCGGCTCGTGATGAAGGTGAGGTGGTAGCCGAGCGCGACGAGGCTGTAGACGCAGCCGAGCGCAAGCCCGCTCAGGACCAGCTGGAACATCAGAGCGCCGTGCCTTTGCTCACCGCCCGCTCAGCTGTCGAGCACGGCGACGGCGCGGATCGGGCATCCAGTGCCGCCGGCGAGCTTCAGCGGCAGTCCGATGTAAAGGAAGCGCTTGCCGACGACGCGCTCGAGATTCGCGAGGTTCTCCGTGTTGAGGATGCCGCGGTCGCGGCAGGTGCGATGGGCGGGGAAGGCGGGCTCCGCGTCGAAGGGCATGGCGAGGCAATTGTCGATGCTCGCGCATTCGCAGCCGATGTTGACCACCCCCTGGTCAGCAAGCCACTGGGCGGCGTCCCAGTCGAGCCCGGCGAACTCATGCAGCCAATTCGGCTCGTGCTGGCGCGCGTAGTAGTCCTGCCAGTAGAGGAAAGTGTCGCCCTTCTGGACCTGCAGGCTGGCTTTGGCGATCCCGCTCTTAAGGTCGTCGACGGTGATGAACGTCCCTGGTTTCACATGCGACACGTCAATGCACACAGCGTCGGTCATGAACATGTCGAGCGGCAGCTCCGAGAGGCAGGGCGCCTCGGGCCGAGGGTCATAGTGACAGAGCGCGTCCACATGCGTACCGACATGCTCACCGATGAGGAAATCACGGATGTGAAAGGAGATGTCGGCGTGCTGCCACTTGCCCTGGGTGCCTTCGTGGGTGAGGCGATCCCAGAACGCGGGCACCTGGTTTACGTGCGGGTTCGCTACCGGCATCATGTGCGCGATCTCGCGGCTTAGATCGATCAAGTGACGTGCCATGGGCTGCCTCGCTGGCGTGTGGATCAGTGACCGGTCTTGCCGAGATAGGCCTCGATCACGCGTGGATTGGCGCTGACCTCCTCGCGCGTGCCGCTGAGCGCAACACGGCCTGCCTC
>JAJFBI010000035.1 GCA_020697385.1 Microvirga sp.
GGTCGGTCTGGCGGATGGGATCAAATGCCTCTTGGATATAAGCTCCGTAGAGGTTGCGCAGCGGGATGCCGTTGATCCCTGCCTTCGGCACCATCAGCACATCGACGGTTCCAAGCAACCGCTCCGGAGGCAGGTGGTGGACATCGTTGATATTGCGTCCCCAATGGAGCCAGGCGTAGTCGCCGCGGGAGGGGGGCAGGCCGAGGCCTGCCGTAAAAGGATTGGCAAAATCCAGCACCGAGACGTTCTCGGGCTTCACGGGAAGTTGGCTCAGGAGTTGCGCCCCTTCCCGGATGCTGACGAGATAGTCAGTCATGAAAGTGCGGTCGCCTGGCAACCAAAGGGTTGTCAGCCTCAGTTCACCGAAGCGAGGCAGCCCGAAAGGCTCGCCCGTCCGTATGGTGGCCGCGATGGAATGCACACCAAGCGCCATGAAGCAGTGAAGGCTTGTCGGCAGGAGAAAGGCGATCAGCAGAAGCGGCGCCCCTTGGGCCAGGATTCCATGGCCCGAAAGGCGGCGGGAACGCAGCAGGATCTCCGTCCCGACGGCCGCGCCGGCGAATAATGTGATGATGCCCCAGGGCTGGGCATTCTGGCTTTGAATGATCAGGCCAGGGCCCGCGCAAATGCCAAAGAACAGCAGATCGCGAAGGCTGCGTGTTTGCCACAGCACTAGACCGGCGAAGATGGCGAGAAGTACATAGTCCGTCAGATTGCGGAGGAACGCCAGCGACAGATCGACGACGCCACGTGTTCCACTCACCCGACCTGCGAGTGCGAGATCCTCAAGATGGGACAGGGAGGATTGCCAGACGGCCTCGATGAGAACAGCAGAGAGGACGATCAGGCCGAAAGCCCACAAGACCCAGCGGCGCTGGCGGGCGTCGAATAGCATGAAGCCGAGAAAAGCGAGGGCAACCAGACCGTAGGTCACTTTGGTGTAGAGCATCGCCAGGGCGAGAAGAGCTCCGCAGAGAGCGTCGAGCAGATACTGGCGCCCATGTTGCTTCTCAGGTTGGAGATACATGACGAGAAGCAGGCTGAGGGCCGCCCAACCGAGCCGGTTGTAGAACATCGCGAAAGACAGTGATGCGATGCTCTCTCCGAGATTCGTGGGAACGGCGACGATCAGGAGCAGGAACAGGCCATAGGGGATTGCCACAACCGGCTGCAGGCGTGAACCGAGAATGTGGATCATCGGTAGGGCAAGCCCGACGGTCATGGCAGCCATGGCTGCTGGCATCGCGCCGCCCATGCTGCCGGAGATCCAGTATCCGAGAGCCGGGACGTAGAATGACAGCGGGCCCAAGGCCGTGTGAAAGTCCCGGTTGGGAACCTGACCCGAGGCAATCCGATGAGCGCCGTCGAGAAAGATGAAAAGATCGTTGAGGTACGCGGTCGTGATCGTCTGCCCCGGCAGGGCAAGGAGCAATCCGAATGCTGCTGCCGCAATTAGAAGGATGCCGGAGACCCAGGGCGTCTGCCGCCCGAGACGAGTCGTCATGAACGACCGTCCTGATTCAATGCGGCCTCAGGAATCGAAGGGGCGCGGCGCCGGTACAGTTTCCAATATTCTGTCTCCTCGGTCGGTTTGAAATGCGCTGCGATATAGGGGCCGTAAAGCGCCTGGAGCCGTGCCGGCAGCCCTTTTGCAGCATCCGGACTATCAGCGGACTTCGGCACCATCACGAAATGCACATCGGCGAGCAGCGTGTCGGCCGGAATATGGTTTGTGTGGCTGAGAGTGCGATCCCATTGCAGCCATGGTGTATCGCCGTGCGCCGGGGGAGCGGTAAGCGCCATCGAGAACGGGTTTCCTGTATCGAGCACGAAGATCCGGCCCGGCTTCGCGTCGAGCTTCGATAGTGCGTCGAACCCGTCGCGCAGAACCTTTTGATAGGCAGTGGCCGTATCGTAGTCGTTCCATGTCCAGAGGTTTGCCACCCGGACCTGCTCCAGATTGGGGAGCGGTACGGGGTTGCCTGCTTTCACGCTCGCTGCAATCGTGTGAAGGCCGAGTGCTGCCAAGGAATGGATGGTGGTTGGCAGCACGATGGCCAGGAAAAGCAGCTTCGCGCCTGCAGAAGTCGACCAACCTCCCGGGTCGACGGTTCCTGCCCGGCGATCCTCAGACCGAAGGATCGTTTCCGCGGCAACAGCCGCAGCGCCGTGAAGCATGATGATGCCCCAGGCCTGGAAGTTCTGATTGATGATCAGAAAGCCTGCTATCGCGCAGAAGGCATAGAACAGAAGGTCCCGGATGCTGCGCGTGCGGTACAGGGCCATTCCGGCGAAGAGGCCAAGCAAGACATAGTCGCTGAGGTTCACGAGGACGTGGTCCACGATCTGCCCCCAGGTGCCGCGCAGCCCGCCACCTACATCGAAGGTCATCCGCAGATCTGCCAGATGAGCAAGGGACGATTGCCATACGAGCTCGATGATCAGCGCAGCAAGGATTGTGAATCCCAAGGCAATAGCGGACCAGCGGCGCTGCTGACGGTCGGAAAGTATGAACAGAAGAAGGGCAAGAGCCGCAAAACCGTAGCTGAGCTTCGTGTAGAGCATCAGCAGAGTGAGAGCAGTCGCGCAGGCGGTATCGAGGAGCGTCTGGCGGCGGTCGATCCGTGGCGGCTGAAGATACATGACCAAGAGCACGCCCAGGGCAGCCCAGCCGATCCGGTTGTAGAACTTGGCAAAGGAAAGGGAGGTAACGCCCTCGCCGAGATTGATGGGCACCGCCACGATCAGGAGCAGGAACACGCCGTAAGGGATGGCAATGAAAGGATGAAGCCGCGAGCCAAGAACATATGCCATCGGCAGGGCAAGCAGGAGCGTGATCAGGGCCATGGCGGTAGGCATGGTGCCGCCGAGGGTTCCCGAAAGAGCATAGCCTGCAGCCGTAAGATAATAGGCAAAGGGACCCAGAGACGTATGGAAGTCCTGGCTCGGCACTTGGCCTGCGGCGACCCGATAGGCCCCGTCCAGAATGACGAAAAGATCATTCAGGTAGCGGGTCGTGACCGTTTGCCCTGGGAGGGCGAGCAGCAGGGCAAAGAGAACTGCGGCAGCCAGCAGAATCGGACCCACCTTCATGGGGCGCTCAGTCCAGAGCCGCATGGTTTTGACCTCCCTGCGTCAGTGGTTAGAGGCGCAAGCGCTTGAAGAACCGCTCCGGGATGCTTCCAACCGCCATCATGACAGGTCGCCAGATCGGGCGCACGTAGATCACGTCGCGGCTGCTCTTCTCGGCTGCCGTGAAGATGGCGCGCCCGACCTCGCCGGGCTCCGCAGTGAGGACGGGAGGCAGCTTCATGCCGGACGTCATCTGCGTGCGCACGAAACCGGGTTTGACGGTGACCACCCGTAGGCCTTTCGGTGCCAAGCGGTTGCGCAGGCCCGACAGGAACGCCGTAAAGCCCGCCTTGGCGGCGCCATAGAGATAGTTGGGGCCGCGGCCGCGATCGCCTGCCACGGAACTCACGCCCACGAGGGTGCCCGATCCGCGCGCCAGGAAGCGCTCGGCGAATAATCCGAGCAGGAGCGACGGTCCCTCGAAATTCGTCCGCAGCACGAGGGATGCGTGGGTAATGTCGGTCTGGCCTTTCACCTGATCGCCCAATTCGCCGACAACGCACACCACCGTATCCGGTAATGTGGGCAGGCCGTCGAGGAAGCTGTCGAAGGTGCCGCTCTCGAGAATGTCGAGCCTGTGCACCGTCACCTCGGCGCCCGTGCGGGCACGGATGTCGTCAGCGTTGCGCCGGGCCTCCTCCTCGTTCCGAGCAGCGAGCTGAACCTGCCACCCCGCTTGAGCGTAGTCCAGCGCCGTAGCGCGCCCGATATCGGAGGTGCCGCCGACGAGAAGAAGAGTTTTCGAAGGTTCCATCAGATGCCCAACCGTGCCGACAGACGCGAAGAAATCCGGCCGGTCGCCCCGATGGCCCTTCGCAGGTCGCGGAAGCGGGGCAATCCGGGATAACCAGCCTCGAAGGTCGCAGGCGATTGCCTTGCATCCTTGGCTAGATAGAGCCGACCCCCGGCTTCGACCACCAAGCGGTCAAGCTCGTCGAGCAGGGGGAAGACATCGTCGCTGACGGGCAGGTCGAGGGTCAGGGTAAAGCCCTCGAGCGGGAACGAGAGGTCGCCATGGCTCGGGCCCAACTGCTTGAGCACGGCCAGGAACGACGCATTGCCGTGCTTGGCAATGCGCTCGAGGATGCCGCCCAGGGCCGCTTGAGCCTGCACTGTGGGAATGACGCACTGATACTGAAGAAAACCGCGCCGCCCGTAGATGCGGTTCCAGTTGCCGATCCCGTCGAGGGGAAAGAAATACGGATTCCAATGAACCACGAAGGGATAGCCGGATTTCACGGCTCCTGCGCGGAAGTACAGCTCATTGAAGGCCAATACCGGCAGGCGGTTGAGAGTGAAGGACGGCAGGTCGAGCGGAACGCCAAGGCGTCCGAGCTTCGACAACGGGTAGGGCTCGGCCCCCGGGCGAAGCGCGTCGAGATCCTGCCGAGTCGCATGCTCGGCCGCAAAGATCAGCGAACGACCGAGCGAAGCGCCACGGGCGAGGCAGTCGATCCAAGCCACCGAATAGGTCGCGTTGCTCGTCGTCTGGAGAGCGTGGATGGCACCGTCGAGATCGCGGGCGACACTGATCGTCTGGCGCATCCACCCGGTCTCGATAGGGCGGAGCCGGAAGGTGGCGTCGAGGATGGTCCCCGTGAGGCCCATCCCGCCGATCGTAGCGGACAGGAGTTCGGGCTTCTCATCGCGCGAACAGGTAACGACGCCTCCATCCGGCAGAGCCAAGGTCAGGCTCTCCACGTGGTCGCCGAACCCGCCGTCCCTGTGGTGGTTCTTGCCGTGGACATCCGAGGCGATCATGCCGCCGATGGTGACGAACTTGGTGCCCGGTACAACAGGAGGGAAGAAGCCCTTTGGGACTACGACGTCAAGCAGGTCGGAGAGCAGGACGCCGGCTTCCACATGGATGCGGCCTGTCGCCTGATCGAAGGCCCGAATGCGGTCGAGCCCCCGGGCGATGAGGGTCACCCGTTCTCCGATGGCGGCATCGCCATAGGCGCGCCCGTTGCCGCGGGCCACCAGTCCGGTCCGGGAGGCCATCAGGGAAGGGAAGGCGGTAGGGGACTGGGGACTGAGGGTCTCTGACGGATGGCGGGGGTAGCGTCCCCAACCGGTGAGTTCCGTCATGCCTGCCGCTCCTTGAACACAAAGGTCCGATCCAGAATGAACTTGGCCGCATAGCCGATCGCAAGTCCGAGCACCGCACCGGTATACTTTGCCAGATCCGTCTGCCAGATCATCCAGAAAGCCACCTCGAAACCCCAGAATACCAAGGTGGTCAGGATGCTGAAGGCCCCATAAAGGGTGATCTTCTGGACCTCCTGCCGATGGCCGGCATAGTCATCGTCGAACACCCACTTCTTGTCGAGCGCGTATTTCAGGATGAAGCCGGCTGCCGTTCCCATCAGGATGGACAAAGCCAAGGGGGCTACCGGCACGGTCCTGATGACGATTTCCTGGGTGACCAGATTGACCAGCGTGGCGATGACGGCGAACAGGACATAGCGGACGAACATCATCGGCCCCGCTCTTCCCCGAGGGTCTGCAGGAGGCTTCGGCAGAAGCTCGCGCTCACTGATCACTGACTTGATCGACATGGCCTAGATGGCCGCTGCGATCAGGACGACAGCAGCTGCCATGGTGAGAAGGCTGCCTCGGTCCCTCAATGCGAACACGACGGGATCGTCATCCATGATCCGCCGCCCGGCGAGCATCAGCGCCCGTGCGATCCAGAACATAAGAAGCGGTCCCACGAGCCAGAGAAGCTGCGGACGTGAATAGAGTTCGTTGACGCTGTCGCTCGAGATGTAGAGCGCCAGGATCGTCACGGCATTGAAGCCGGCAGCCGCAGCCAGGGCTGCCACGATGTCAAGATCGCTGTTCTTGTAGTCGCGGCTGGTCGGATCCGGGAGGTTGGCGTCGCGGCGGGCTGCCAGTTCCACGTAGCGTTTGATCAGGGCCAACGACATGAAGATCATCATGCTGAAAGCGATCAGCCATTCCGACACGGCAACAGATGCCGCGACAGCGCCACCGATCACCCGAACCGAATAAAGGCCTGCCAGCGTGATCACGTCGACCACCATCATGCGCTTGAGCACGAAGGAATAGGCGGTGGTGAGGGAGAAATAGCCCAGCAGCACACCTAAGAACGACAGCGACACGGCAGATCCAACCGCCAGGGCTGCAAGGAAGAGAACCGGTATGGCCATCACCCCGTGCATCAGGGGAATGGCACCGCTTGGCAGGGGCCGCCTGCACTTGCTGCGATGGCCCCGGTCGTCCTGCAGGTCGACCAGATCGTTCAGAATGTAGATGCTCGAGGCACAGAGCGAGAAGGCAACAAAGGCTAAAAGCGTTTGGGCGATGGCTCCGAACGTGAACAGATGAGCCGCCAGGAGCGGGAGGAAGATGAGCGCGTTCTTGGCATATTGATGCACGCGCAGCATCTTGGCCCAGGTCCGCCACGTCGGACGTGCGTGGTTCAGATGCTCCGCTTCGGGGCATTGGCGGGCAAGCCTCTTCCTCACCCCGGCAGGGGTGCGGATGGCAATCGATTTCGCGGCCTTCTCCCAGACGGGCAGGTCAGCGGCGTCATTGCCGACATAATCGAATCCGCGCTCTCCGAAAGCCTCGACCAACTGCTGAGCTTTCCTGCGCCCGGCCAGGTTCGTGGTCTCATCGGATGCGAACCATCCGGTGAAGAGGCCAAGGTGGTCGGCGATGCTCCTCACCAGACGCTGGTGGCTGGCCGACGCGAGATAAACGGAGCGCCCGGCCGCTTTGGCCTGTCGGATCAGGCTGAGGACCTCAGGATCGTACGGCAACGTTCCCGGATCGAAGTCGACAGGCTCGGACAGGCGGTGCTTCAGGGCGGCCTTGCCCTGGGAGAGAGCCATCAGCATGTCGACAATGGATTGCGGCCGACGGCCCAATTCCGAGAAGGCGGTCTCGATCAGCAGATCGGAGGTGATCAGAGTGCCGTCGAGATCCACCACGAGGGGGCGGGACACCTCTTTGGGAGTTTCGATCTCAAGGGTTGTCCAATGCGCCTCGTCTCTCTCATACCGGCGATCGGAATGCTCATGAGAGCGAAGGCTGCGGGCACGATGGGGCAAGGTCTGCGATTTAAGTTCAGATTGCACCAAGAGCCCGTGCTCCCTCTTCTAAAAGACATCAAAGAACGTGTGTTTACTCACTCTGCCATCGTGTAGATGGAGCACCGCGGCTCCGTGCCAAGCCGCTTTTGGCCCTTTCAGCCAATGATCATCGTCTGGCTGATCGGACTCTTCATCTTATGGCAGTCGGTTAAAACTCGACGGAAAGCCAACAGACGCGGCTGTAATAAGTTTCATGAACGGGTTTGTTTCGTCGGTCTAAAGGAGTCTGGGACAGGATGTGTGCGGGTGCGAAAAGCGTTAACCATCAGCCTTAACCGCGTGGCAAGGATGTTGGGCCAGTGTTTGTCTCAATCCATGAGGAGGATCTGAGATGGACGAGTGGTCAGGGCGCAAATGGGAGCCTGTTACCGAGGAGCGCCTGCTCCGGGCGATTGATGTCCTCGTCGATATTGCTAAAGAGCATGGATCGGCCTTCGATCCTGTTCTGGAGACGGTGAGGCAGGAGCTTCACGATTTCCGACGCCAGCATACAGTCGCTGGACAGGCTGAGCCCGAGAGTGGTGGTCTTCTCCGTAAGGCAGGGTAGAACACCCTGTCGGGCAGTCTTTGGCTCATGCAGTTGCGGCAGAAGCATTAGATCGGCTGCAATTGTTCCTCGCGGACGAGACGTGCGGGTCCATCATGGGTTCCTCGCACATGATACTGAAAGCCTGCTTGGTCCGCCGGAAGAAGACGGGTGACCTCCCATACGTCGTCAGGGCGTGTGGAATCGGTGGTTGTCACCATGTTCAGAAAGGCTTCCACCGTGTTGGTGCTTGCAGGCTTGACCATATGCACCCGGTCCCCGATTTTGAACTTGTGCGACGTCATGGCGCGCTTCCCCACTCGATAACTACCTGAGCAGTAGGAACTAACATAAGTTAGTTTCGTTCCACGCCTCATGATGAACAGCTATTCACACCGAACACCCGTCATTCTGCTGGTCGAAGATGAGCCGCTTGTGCGTATGGCTGCGGCCGACGATCTGCAGGATGCCGGCTTTCATGTTCTGGAGGCAGCCAATGCCGATGTTGCGTTGGCGGTCCTGGAATCGTGCTCCGACGATGTGCAGGTTCTCTTCACGGACATCGACATGCCGGGTTCCATGAACGGACTGGCTCTTGCCGAAAGCGTTCAGCAGCGCTGGCCGCACATCTCGCTCCTGATTTCCTCGGCCTATCATCGTCCTGCTCCTGAGGCGCTGCCCGATGATGGGCGCTTCGTACCGAAGCCCTATTGCAGCGACGATGTCGTCCAGCAGATTCACGAGCTCGTCACAAGCCATTGATCCCGATCTGCCTATTTTATGCCGACTGCCGCGCTGGAGGCTTGACAGTAATGGTGATCGCGAAGCGGCGCGTCTCTCCGGGCTGAACGGAAACGATCCCAGGCTTGCTTGAAAAATCACCCATGAAATCCTGCGGATCCGCATAGCCCTGCCAGGGCTCGATGCAAATGTAGCCTGCCCCAGGCTTCGTCCAGATTCCTAAATGCGGCATATCAGGAAAGTCGACGCGGAGTGAAGCGCTGCCACGCACACCGTATTCGACGGAGCGACTGCCCAGCTGATCGAACACAAGCGCATCCGCCTCAAAGAGATCGTCGCGCAGAGCGAGGGTGCGCTTCTGCACGGGGCTAGGATCGGCTTGGCGGCTGATAAGTCCTTCGACAGGCCGACGGATCGGCGCCGTTTCTTCCTGCTCGAACCGGATCTCATGATCCTCGCGTGGAGCGCCATAGGGCAACGGCCACCGAAAGGCCGGGTGAAAGCCAAATGAGACGGGCATACTGGAGGAACCGGTATTCGTCACGGCCGCTGTAATGCTCAAAACAGCACCTTCAACTGCATAAGTCACATCGAGCTGAAAGGGAAAAGGATAGCGTTGCAGCGTGGCTTCGCTGGAGCGGAGCCGAAAGCGACACTGCGATGAGTTTGCTTCTTCGACTTCGAAACGAGATGTGCGGGCAAAGCCATGCTTGGGCAGCTCGTATTTCAAGCCATTGATATGAATGCGATCATTTCTCACGCGACCGACAATGGGAAACAGCAGGGGAGAGCGCCCTGTCCAGAAGGCAGGATCTCCGTCCCACAACCAGTCACGTCCCTGCTCATCTTGAAGGCGAATGAGCTCGGCTCCGTCTGCAGATACCTCAGCACGCAGGTGTGGACTGGAGATCGTGACACTCATTCCTCGGACTCCCTTTCCCATGCCGCTGTTCTCGGCATGAGGGTGCGGAGAGGCAGATGGGGCTGGACGCAGGATCGGCACGACAGACGAAAGAATGCAAGAGAAAGGCTCAAACTTCCGCCGAACTACCCAGGTGCCGTGTCCTATGACCGGTTTGCCGTTTTGTCGGGGCGAGGTCTGACAAGCATGGACTTCCAACGGTTTACGAGATCCGGAACCTGCGAGGCTGCCATCGGCCTTGCATACAGAAAGCCCTGGGCATGATCGCAGCCTAACTCGCGCAGGCGTCGGGCTTGCCCATGCGTCTCCACCCCCTCGGCCGTGACCTGAAGCTGCAGGCTCTTTCCAAGACTGATGACCGCCGCGACGATCGCTTCATCGTCGGAGTCCTGCTCAAGGTCCCGAACGAAGCTCCTGTCGATCTTGATATGATCGACAGGAAACTGCTTGAGATGGGTCAGGGATGCATATCCGGTACCGAAATCATCCAGTGCGACCTGGATTCCATGCTGACGGAACTGGGCGAGTGCTGAAGACACATTGTCCGAGTTCCTGCCAAGAAGCACGGTTTCAGTGACCTCGACCTCGAAAGAGGAGGCCGGCACCCTCAACTGGTCAAGGGTCCGTACCAGATTATCGACAATAGCCGATTGGCTGAACTCGGCTGGCGAAAGGTTCAGAGCGATCCGGCCAAACAACAGATCCTGATCCAACCAGCTGCGAACATCCGCAGCAACTTTCGCGATCAGCTGTTTGCCTATAGAAGCCGCGATGTCATGATCTTCGAACACTGCGCCGAAGTAACCTGGAGTGAGAGTGCCCTCTGTCGGATGCTGCCACCGCGCCAGCGCCTCAAGGCCGATGATCTCTCCCGTCGTGAGACAGATCTTCGGCTGATAGAAGGGGACGATCTCATCGTTTGAGATGGCCTCGCGTATGTCCCGTCCAAGGGAGACGCGCTGCTCGATGACGTTCCGCATTTCAGGGGAGTATGTGATGACCCGGTTTCGTCCCTGGGACTTGGCCTGGTACATCGCGATGTCCGCATCCTTGATGAGCTCCGCCGGATTCCCGTCATGATCGGGATAGGCGGCAATACCGATGCTCACCCGGCTGATCAGTGTCCGCTTCTGATAGATGAACGGCTGCCGAAGTTTCTCGGCGATCAACGAGCCGAGCCTTGCTGCATTCTCCAGCTTCAGCGGATCGACGACGAGAACGGCGAACTCGTCGCCGCCAATCCGCGCCACAGTATCGCATCCGCGCACCATCGTAGACAGACGCCGGGCCGTTTCCTGCAGCAGGGCATCCCCGGCATCATGACCAAGGGTGTCATTGATGTCCTTGAAGTCGTCCAGGTCGATCAGCAGAAGGCTAACACTTGTGCCGTTCTGCTGTGCATGATCAAGAGCAGCATCAAGTCGATGCTGGAACAGGGTGCGGTTGGGGAGGCCGGTCAGCGCATCATGATTGGCCGAGCGCCAGATTTCCTGTTCCGCCTCCTTCTGCTCGCTGATATCGAAGGTAACACCCACGATGCGATCAGGGCCAGCCTGTTCGCCACGGGCGCGCAGCCATCGTGTCTCTCCGCTCGGCAGCACATAGCGACATTCGATGGAGCTGCCTCCCTCCGACTGGATTTCTTGTAGGAAGCCTTCGACCTTCCGATGGTCATCGGGGTGGATGCCCGTCATGAATGTTCCGTCGACACCCGGTCTGATACCAAGCAGCGCGAGGGAGTTTTCGGAGCGGGTGGTTGCCCCCGACCGCGGGTTAAGTTCCCACGCGATCATGTGGGCGGCCTTCAGGGCGAGTTGCAGGCGTTCCTCGCTTTTTCTCAGCGCCTGCTCCGATTGCTTGCGTTCGTGAATGTCCATGGCGATGCCGAACCATTGCTCGACTTTGCCCTGCTCGTTCCCCAAGGGTTGGCCACGCACCATGAACCAGCGGTACATGCCATCCAAAGCGCGACGCAAGGGCATTTCGATCTCGAAAGATGCGCCTTTGCCGAGGGAATCATACCAGATGCCGAGGATCTGCTCCCGATAGAGGGGATCGATGACCACGTCCCAGCTCCCGGCTAGACTGTCCTCGGAGCGCAAACCGGTGTACTCGTACCAGAGGTCATTGCAATAGGTGAAGTTTCCATCCGGAGCGCTGAACCAGACGACCTGAGGCGAGTTCATGGATGCCGGCATGGCGTCCACCAGGGTCCGAAGGCGTCTCTCGCTCCTCCTAAGGCGCTCCTCGGTTGCGCGAAATTCGGTGATGTCCCGTGAGATGCAAAGGAAGCCCTGTGGGGCGCGGTCGGGTCCCGTGATCGAAGTCACGACGACATCCCACCATTTCTGGGTGCCTGTCATCGTCGCGCACGGGCCCTGGAAGCGCCCGGTTCCGCCCGCCTTGACAGCCTCGACAGCTGTGTCGGCGTCCTCGCCGGCGATGCTGCTCCAGATGTCCGTCCAGTGCCGGCCTTCAATCGTACGGAAATCCTCGACATCCATGGCGCGCATGCCGCCTTGGCTCATGAAACGGAGGCGCCCCTTCAGGTCAAATACCTTGATGCAGTCATCGGAGCTTGCCAGAAGGCGACGGGTGAACTCTTCGCTTTCCGCTGCGGTCTTGCTGGTGAGCCTCAACTCAAGCTGACACATGACGGCTTGGGCGAGCGTGGAAAGCGCTTCTCCCTGCTGTTCAGTGAGTCCTGCAGGTCGCGGGTCATGATCGAGAACGCAGAGCATCCCGAGAGGCAGACCATCCTTCGTAAGAAGCGGAGTTCCCGCGTAGAAGAATACGTCCGGTTCCCCTTCGACACGAACCCTGTCGTTGAAGCGCGGATCGAGGCTTAA
>JAJFBI010000499.1 GCA_020697385.1 Microvirga sp.
CAGCGGCGACATCACCGTCCAGATGCGCCAGACGCTGACGAACCTGAAGCAGGCGATCGAAGCCGCCGGCGGCACGCTTGAGGACATCGCGCAGGTGCTCATTTACCTCGTCGACGCGGCGGACGGTCCCGCCATGAACGAGGTCTATAAGGAGTTCTTCAAGCCTCCCTATCCGAGCCGCGCGACCGTCGTAGTCAAGGAACTGATGGGACCGACGATGCGAGTCGAGCTCATCGCCCACGCCTTTCTTGGCCGCTGAGGCATGAGCAGGGTTTCCGACGCGCCCGCAGCGTCTCGGGAAACGCTCGGGGCAGAACCGGACGGGGCTGACGCGCGCGGCGCCATCTCCCTTCGCCGGATCACTAAGCGCTATGGCGACGAGCGCGTGGTGGATGCCGTCTCCCTAGAGATCCGGCCCGGCGAGTTCTTTTCCCTTCTCGGACCCTCGGGCTCAGGCAAGACCACCACGCTGATGATGATCGCGGGCTTTGCCGATCTGGAGGAAGGCCAGATCCTCATCGACGGCACCGACATCGCGGCCGAGCCCCCGCAGAGGCGCGGCTTCGGCATGGTCTTCCAGAACTACGCGATCTTCCCGCACCTGAACGTCTTCGAGAACGTCGCCTTCCCGCTGCGAGCGCGCCGCGTTACCGGGCTGGAGATCGAGCGCCGCGTCAGGGATGCACTCGCGCTCGTCCGCCTCGAACGTTTCGGCGAACGCTTCGCCCGGCAGCTCTCCGGCGGCCAGCAGCAGCGCGTTGCTATCGCCCGCGCCATCGTCTTCCAGCCGAAGGTGGTTCTCATGGACGAGCCCCTTGGCGCGCTGGACAAGAACCTCCGTTACGAGATGCAGGTCGAGATCAAGGACATCCAGAGGCGCCTCGGGATGACGGTCGTCTACGTCACCCACGACCAGGAAGAGGCGATGAACATGTCGGACCGGATCGGAATCATGAACCACGGCCGGGTCGACCAGGTCGGTCCTCCGACACAGATTTACGAGCGCCCCGTCAGCACCTTCATTGCGCGCTTCTTAGGCGAGGCTAATCTACTTTCGGGCGAGCTTCGCGAGGTCTGCGACGGCGTTGCCACGATTGCCCTTCCCGGCGGGGTGACGCTTCGGGCTGTCGCGCCGAAGCCGCTTGCCGCCGGCACGCCCGTGAGCCTGTTCGTGCGGCCCGAGCGCATTGCGCTCGCGGAAACCGCGGGCCCGCCGGCTTCGGCGCTCAACCGCGCCGCGGGGCGGATCCGGCGCATGTCATTTCTAGGGAATATCCTGCGGTATGTCGTCGACGTGAGCGGCGCCGAGATCACCGTCGACGTCCAGAACGCCGGGTCCCGGCGTCTCGCCGAAGGCGACGCGGTCGCGCTCGCCTGGGCCGTCGCCGACAGCCTCGCGCTCGAGGGCTGAGGGCCATGCGCAGCCGCTCCAGAGACCCCGGCGTGCTGCTCGTGCCGGCCTTCGCGCTGCTCGCGGTCCTGTTCGTCCTGCCGCTCGCGTGGTTCTTCGTCGGGGTCTTCGCCGAGGCGGACGGCATCGCCGATCTCGCCGACTGGTTCGCGATTGTGCTCACGTCCCGCGCCGTCGTGACCGCCATGATCACGACGAACTGGATTTCGCTCCTCGTCACCGCGATCACGCTCCTGGTCGGTTATCCGATCGCCTACTACCTCGCGACGCACACGGGCTGGCGCTTCGCACTCGTGCTGTTCTGCATCATCGTTCCGTACTTCACGAGCGTGATCGTGCGGACCTACTCCTGGATGGTCCTGCTCGGGCGCAACGGCATCATCAATCAGGCGCTGCAATCGGCGGGGCTCATCGATGCTCCGCTCGCACTCCTCTACAACAAGGCGGGCGTGCTCGTCGGCATGACCTACGTCCTCATGCCCTACATGATCCTGACCCTCTATGCCGCAATGCGCGGCATCGATCCGAGCCTCACGCGCGCGGCCTACGGCTTAGGCGCGGGGCGCATCTACACGTTCTGGCGCATCTACTTCCCGCTCAGCCTGCACGGCGTGGTCTCGGGGTCGCTGATCGTCTTCATCCTTGCGATCGGGTTCTTCATCACGCCGGCTCTCATGGGCGGGCCCGGAGACGTGATGATCGCGATGCTGATCGAGCGCGCGGTCGAGATCACGCTCGATTGGATGAGCGCCGCGATCATGGCGCTCGTTCTCCTCGCCGTCACCCTCGTGCTCTACGCGTTCTACTATCGCTTCACGGACGTGCGCCGGATGATGGGGGCCTGACATGGACAGGCCCCGCGAGCTCGGCCTTGCCTCCTACATAGCGGTCGCGTGCCTCGTGCTGATCGCGCCGATCGCGATCGTGTGCGTGCTCGCCTTCAGCGGGGAGGGCTACCTGCGCTTCCCGCCCGAGTCCTTCTCGCTGCGCTGGTTCTCGGCCTTCTTCGGCGACGGCCGCTGGCGCCAGTCGCTGTGGTCGAGTTTCGTCATCGCGCTAATCGCCTGCGCTATCTCGACCGTGCTCGGGTTCCTTGCGGCCTACGCGCTCGTGCGCGGCGAGTTCCGGGCGAAGAAGGTTCTTCTCTCATTCATGCTGATGCCGCTGATCGTCCCCCATGTGATCACGGCGATCGCGATGTATTTTCTCACGGCCCGCTTCGGGCTCGTCGGGAACGTCGTCTGGATCGGGTTCTGCCACGCGGTCGTGACGTTGCCGATCGTGCTCCTGATCCTCCTCTCCTCGATGCAGTCGGTCGACATCAACCTGGAGCGGGCCGCCCTGAGCCTCGGCGGCAGCCGGCTCTATGTCTTCAGGCGCATCGTGATCCCGCTTGCGTTCCCCGGAATTCTGTCGGGCGCGCTGTTCGCCTTCCTCGCCTCTTTCGACGAGCTGATCATCTCGCTGTTCCTGGCCGGAGTTCGCGCCCAGACGCTTCCGGTCCGGATCTGGAACAGCCTGCACCTTGAGCTGGAGCCGGTGATCGCGGCGGTTAGTGCGTTCCTGATCGCTGTTACCGGTGCCGTGCTAGTGCTCGATGGGCTGATCCGTCATCTGCGCAGCTCGGCGGCCGCTGGAGCCCGCGGGTGAGCGGGCTCCACCCGCACTTCGACTCAGCGGAGTTCGCGACGCGCTCCGAGCGGGTCCGGTCCTCGCTGCGGCGCCTCGGGGTCGACATCGCCCTGTTCGATGAAATCGAGGCGATGGCCTGGGTCGCGGGCTACGGCAACTCCGAGAACCGCTGGCGTTGCGTCGGCATGCCGGTGCAGGGCGAGCCGTTCTTCGTTATCCGGGCGCTCGATGCCGGGCCTTGCCGCCAGCGCACCTGGATTTCCGAGGTGGCGAGCTTCCGAGATTGGGAGGACCCCTTGGTGGTGCTCGCCGGCTGTCTTGGCGCGCGGGGACTCGATGTCGCGCGGATCGGCTTGGATTTCGGCTCCTACTGCATGCCGCCAGCACGACTTCAGCGGCTA
>JAJFBI010000500.1 GCA_020697385.1 Microvirga sp.
GGTCAATGGCTTCTTGGTGCAAGCGCGATGTCACTGACGCTGAGGCCCGGTTCGGCTCCGGCCTCCTCCTGGTCGGGTTCGCGGGGGCCTTCCGGCGCTCGGAGTTTGGTCGTCCTTGCTATTGAAGGACGTCGTCGACGTGCCGCCACCAGGAGCGTGCCCGCGCACCCTCCTACAGGCGGAGGCGGCATGCGCGGGGTCGCTGCGGGGAGACGGTCTCCGCGTTGAGGGCGGCGCTCGACACCGAGAAGGCGCGGCTGGGCGAGATCAGAGCCGAGCGGGATCGGCTCGCGGTTCGGCGGTCGTGAGCGACAAGCTCGGCCGCGTAGGCGCGCACGAGCTCCGCATCATCGCCGGACCACCGATAGACGATGTCGAGATTTGCCGACGTCCAGCCGAGCCTCTGGAGCTCGTCGAGCATGGCGCCGAGCCGGACCTGTGCTTCCGGATCGTGTTCCTTAATCCCAAGGAACATTGCGATCCGCCGTATCCGCGCCTGCTGCTGCGCGCGAGCCGGGAAAGGGATGGTTGCCGCCCCCGCGAGTGCCGCGATAAACTCCCGCCGCTTCACTCGATCACCTTGTCGGCGCGGGCGAGGATTGAGTCAGGCACAATGAGCCCGAGCGCCTTCGCGGTGTTCAGGTTGACCACCAACTCGAACTTGGTGGGTTGCTCGACCGGCAAATCGGATGCGTTGGCCCCTTTCAGGATTTTGTCCACATAAGTCGCGGACCGCCGGAACAGGTCTGGTACGCTCGGCCCGTAAGATATCAGGCCACCACCTTCCACGAACCTGCCTTCTTCGTACATGGCGGGAATCGCATTACGCGCCATAAACCCGAGGATGCGAGAACGGTGCTCCATCGTAAATGGTTCTGCTGTCACCACGAGCGCCAAGGGCTGTCGCTTCGCTACCTCGACAAAGGTGACTTCCAGCTCGTCGAGATTGCGTGCCCCCGCATCGAAAAACGCGATCTTTGATTGTTCGGCAGCACTCCGAGTCGCGCGGACGCGCAGAGCCATGCCCGGATTAGAGGAGTCCCATAGGATGGCGATGCGGCTCACATCCGGCATCAGGGCAGCCATCAGCTCGAGCCGCTTTGCGCTCAGGTCCGAAGCCATGAGCGACAATCCGGTGATATTGCCGCCGGGACGGGAGAGACTTGCGACGAGGCCCGTACTGACCGGATCGCTGCTGGCGGCGAACACAATTGGAATTTTCTCGGTCGCGTTCTTGAGGGCAACAATCGCGGGCGTGCTGGCGGTGACGATCAGGTCCACCTTTTGCTCTACCAGCTTCGCTGCAAGATCGGGGAGGCGGTCGAAGTGGCCCTCGGCGTAGAGATACTCGGTTTCGACAGTGCGTCCTTCGACGTACCCGAGCTCGCGCATCCCGAGCCGATATTGTTCGAGAAGGCCGTCCCACTCTGCCTTCGTTGTCGGCACTAACCACCCGATCCGTGGGGGCTTTCCTGGATGCTGAGCGGAGGAGCTAGTCACCCCGAACGCTGCTGTGGCGAGCGCCACAACAAGCGTGCGGCGGTTCAGCCTTTGAACAAACTCACGTCTGTTGCCGCGCTGAACGATGTGGCGAAAACGAGTACCCCCGACGAACCCACGCCGCCTCATGAGCACCTCCCGCGCAAGGCGGACCTTGCTCTCAACGGCAGTGAAGCACGGGCGGGTGTGCTACGCCATAGGGCGCACCTCCCCTTCCGCTTCCTCCCCCTTGCCACCTTTCTTGAGGCGGTTCGGGCTGCGGACCTGGAGGGGCGCTCGGACCCGTTTACCTGAGCGTGAAACGGCTGGTAGTGCAGCGGAAGGGCATTCCGCGCCAACGCGAGGGGTGTGCGCGGTCCTAGAAGAATAGCCGATCCAGCAGGCGCTCGTTATGAGGCCGAGAAGGATCGCGATCACGAGCAATAGCCACATCGCTCGCTTGTCCTGCGGGTCCGGCTTTCGTCGTTCCGGATCGTGCTGTTCGTGCGGCTGCATGGCCGCCCCTCACTCGATCACCTCGTCGGCGCGGGCGAGCACGGACGGCGGCACGGTAAGGCCGAGCGCCTTGGCGGTCTTGAGGTTGATCACCAGCTCGAACTTGACCGGGGCCTGGACGGGAAGTTCGCTCGGCTTCGCGTCCCTGAGGATGCGATCAGCATACGACGCCGCGCGGCGGTAATTATCGCCGAAATCATTTCCATAGGACAGCAGCCCGCCAACTTCAGTGAAGAAACGGCGCGAATAGACAGCCGGGAGACGGAAGCGAGCGGCCAGCGAAATAATCTCCGAGCGATGGACGGACAGGAAGGAATCCGGCATCACTATCAGGCCACCATTTGGCTCGCGTCCCAGCGCCGTAACGACGGATTCAAGCTCGGACATGTCGCGCACGGGCGCGACGATCGCTTCCACCGCAAAGGACACAGCGGCAGTTTTGAAGGGTTTCAGGTAGTATTCCGCATAGGGCGCGGTTGCGGGGTTGAACAGAAAGGCGACCCGGTTGACGCGCGGCGCAATCTCCTTGAGCAGCTCAAGCCATTTGCTGGCCATGGTCGGCTCCATCAGGATGAAGCCGGTGACGTTGCCGCCCGGCCGCTGGAAGCTCGCGACGAAGCCGCTGCCGATCGGATCGACAACGTTTACGAAAATGATGGGGACGGTGCGTGTTTGTTGCAGCAAAGCCGCTGTAGTGGGCGTGCGTTGCGAAATAATAAGGTCGGGCTGCAACGCAACTAGCTCCTTCGACAATCGCTGTATCGACTCCACCTCGGACGTCGCCCAGCGAATGTCGATCCGGATATTGCGGGCCTCGGCCCAGCCGAGCTTCTGGAGCTCCTCGCGGAATGCGGCGAGGAAGGCCTGAAATTCGGAATCGTTCTCGGACATTGCCATCAGCACGCCGATCCGCCGCACCCTCTCCGATTGCTGGGCCTCCGCGGTGAATGGCCACGCCGCGCCGCCGAGAAGCGTGATGAACTCGCGCCGTTTCATGTCAACCCCTAGCCTGAGGGCAAGGTATTGCCCCCCTCAAACTAGCACGTTGCAAAGGGGCTGGGTGACCTCGGGCATCATGCTGACCGATTAACTATATGGCGTTCGTCAAACTCGCATCAGTCTAAGACGATCGGTCCACCGCCCCAGCCGAGCCTACCCGCCATACGGACAGCCATCGTCGCGCTCTTCTATCCCCCGCCGTTGCCGACGATGTCCGTTCCGGCCCAGCACCTCTCCTACGTACCTTGCAGTTACAGTGCCAAAGTAGTGCTAATAGGGTCTTCTAAGTTGCTGTCGATTCCGGCGGAGGGAATAACGAAGGTCTTTTTATAGAAACACCTTATCTGGTTTTCTGTTATCCCCCGCGGGGACGGGTGCCAGGCGGAGCCGAGGTCGATGATCCAAGGGACACCTTAGGGGCTGCACCGACTTGAAGCCTGTCGGTCT
>JAJFBI010000036.1 GCA_020697385.1 Microvirga sp.
CGTCGATAGCCTGGTAGACGTTGGCGAGCGTCTGCGCCTCCACCCCTTGGCTAGCGTCGACCACTAGGAGCGAGCCTTCGCAGGCGGCGAGCGAGCGCGAGACCTCGTAGGCGAAGTCCACGTGGCCGGGGGTGTCCATGAGGTTCAGGATATAGGTCTTGCCGTCCTGCGCCTTGTATTCCAGGCGCACGGTCTGCGCCTTGATGGTGATGCCGCGCTCGCGCTCGATGTCCATGTTGTCGAGCACCTGCTCCGTCATCTCGCGGGCCGTGAGAGCCCCGGTGGTCTGGATCAGGCGGTCGGCGAGCGTGGACTTGCCGTGGTCGATATGGGCCACGATGGAGAAGTTGCGGATATTGTCGAAAGTGCGCGCGGTCATCAGTAAACTCTGGCGGGTGTGAAACCCTGTTGGCCGGGCAATAGCAGCCCGGCCCTCTTATGCCAAGGGAAGGCGGTGTCGCGCGGGCCGGAGTCTCGCCATCCGTGCCCGACGCCCTATCCTCCCTGAAGTTTTTCCTTGAGCTGGAGGCGGCGATGGCGGGGACTTCAGCAGTTTCAGGCGATGCGGCCCCTCAGGCTTCCGCCCGCCCCGAGCTTCACCGGACCATCGGCCCGATCCAGATGGCGCTCTACGGCCTCGGCAGCATGCTGGGCTCCGGCGTCTACGGTCTTATGGGACAGGCGGCCGGGCAGGTGGGCAACGCAGTCTGGCTTGCCTTTCTGGTCGCCCTCGTGGCGGCCCTCCTGACGGCTCTTTCCTATGCCTCCCTCGGCTCCCGCTATCCGCGGGCGGGCGGCGCCGCCTATGTGGCGGAGCGGGCCTATCGGTCCCCGCTCATCGGCTTCGTGGTCGGTCTGGCGGTGGCCTGCTCGTCGCTCACCTCGGTTGCCACCCAGTCCCGGGTGTTTGCGGCCAATCTCGCCACGCTCACCGGCGGCGGCGAGAGAATGGTCACGTGGCTGGCACTCGGCTTCCTGCTGCTGCTGACCGGCCTCGTGCTGCGTGGCATCCGGGAATCCATGTGGGTCAACGTGCTCTGCACCTGCATCGAGGCAGGCGGCCTTCTGCTCGTGGTGGCAGTGGGCATCAGCTTTTGGGGCAGCGTCGACCTGTTCGAGACCCCGCCGCCTGGAGAGGCGGTCAGCGACGTGATGATGCTTCTCGTGCTTCAGGGCGCGGTGCTCACCTTCTTCGCCTTCATCGGCTTCGAGGACACGCTCAACGTGGCCGAGGAATGCCGCGATCCCCAGCGAACAATCCCCATCGGGCTCATCGCCGCCATGGCTATGGCGGCTGTGATCTACATGGCGGTCGCGATCACCGCCGTCTCCGTTCTGCCTTGGCGGGAACTGGCGGCGGCGCCTGGGCCTCTGACGGCCGTGATGGAAAAGGCCGCGCCCTGGCTGCCGCCCATCGTCTATACGGCCATTACCCTGTTCGCCGTCGCCAACACGGCGCTGGTCAATTACGTGACCGCCTCGCGTCTGGCTTACGGGATGTCGCACCAGGGCCTGCTCCCAACCTGGCTTGGCCGGATTCATGCCAGCCGGCGCACCCCGCATCTGGCGATCCTCGCTCTCTTCGTCGTCGTGACTCCGCTCGCCCTCATAGGCACCATCGGCCAGCTCGCGGCCGCCACCGTGCTCCTGTTGCTCCTCGTTTTCGCTCTCATGAACGGGGCGTTGGTGCTGCTGAAAAATCGGGAGGGCGAGCCGCACGGCCGCTTCGAGATCCCCAGCATCCTGCCGATCCTCGGCAGCCTCGTCTGCGCAGGTCTTGTGATCGTGCGCGTCACCACCGGCGATTGGCGCGCGCCGGCTCTGGCCGGCGGAATGGTCGCGGGAATCCTGGTGCTCTATGCGCTGTACAGACCCAAGGCAGAGCGGCAGAGAGCCTAGCGCCCCTTGTCCAGGATGCGCGAGATCACCTTGGCGGTGTAGTCCACCATCGGGACGATGCGGGCATAGTTGAGCCGCGTCGGGCCGATGACGCCGAGAACGCCGACGATCTTCTGGCTGCCGTCCCGGAACGGGGCTGCGATCATCGAGGAGCCGGAGAGCGAGAACAGCTTGTTCTCCGAGCCGATAAAAATGCGCACCCCTTCGCCGCCTTCGGCGCGGCTCAGCAAGTCGATTACATCCGTCTGCGTCTCAAGATCCGAGAAAAGCAGGCGGATGCGCTCCAGGTCTTCCGCCGCCTTCAGGTCGTCCAGGAGATTGGCCTGGCCGCGCACGATGAGCTGGCGGGATTCCGCCGGTCCCACCGTGGTGGCGAGCCCCGCTTCCACCAGTCGGGCGGTGAGCGTATCGAGCTCGCGCTCCATATCGCCGCGGCGGGCCTGGATCTCGCCCTTGATGTCGCCCAGCGTCTTGCCCTGGATGCGGGCGTTGAGGAAATTGCCGGCCTCCACAAGGGCTCCGGCCGGAAGGCCCGCAGGCAGATCGAGCAGGCGGTTTTCCACGGAGCCGTCCTCGGAGACCAGCACCACCAGGGCGCGGGCCGGGTCGAGGCGCACGAATTCGATGTGCTTGAGGCGCGCATTGGACTTGGATGTCACCACCACGCCGGCGCCGCGCGAGACGCCCGACAGAAGGGCCGAGGCTTCGGCGAGTGCGGTTTCCATGGTGTGACCCGACGCTGCCGCCCGCATCTGAGCCTCGATGCGCGCCCGCTCGTCGAAGGTGACGTCGCCGATCTCCATCATGGCATCGACGAAGAAGCGCAGGCCCGACTCGGTCGGCAGGCGCCCGGCGCTGGTATGGGGCGCGAAGATCAGGCCCGCGGTCTCCAGATCGGCCATCACATTGCGGATCGAGGCCGGCGAGAGCGCCATCGGCAGGATGCGCGAGAGATGGCGCGAGCCCACGGGCTCGCCCGTGATGAGGTAGCTCTCGACGATCTGGCGGAAGATCTCGCGGGAACGGTCGTTCAGCTCCGCGATGGCGCGGGCTTCCGACAGATGGGAAAAAGAACCGTTTACGTGCATCCGATGGGTTCTACGCTCTCAAACATTTAACGCTGCAATGAAGCATTATGTGCGGGACCGCGGGTGCTTAGGCAAGGCTTGACCCTTGCACAATGGGCCCGCGGGCCTCAAACAGGCGTGAATCACGAGATTTCAAGGAGAATCCCGCCATGCGCCCGTCCAACCGTGCCCCCGACGAATTGCGGCCCGTCACCCTGGAGCGTGGCGTCGCCCGCTATGCGGAAGGCTCCTGCCTCGTCTCCTTCGGCAACACCCGGGTGATTTGCACCGCCTCCCTGGAGGAGAAGGGCCCGCCGTGGCTGCGCGGCACGGGCAAGGGCTGGGTGACGGCTGAATATTCCATGCTGCCCCGTGCCACCCATGAGCGCACCCGCCGCGAGGTCAATTCCGGCAAGCCCTCCGGTCGCACGCAGGAAATCCAGCGCCTCATCGGCCGCTCTCTGCGTGCCGTGGTCAACCTGCCGGCCATCGGCGAGCGACAGATCGTGGTCGATTGCGACGTGATCCAAGCCGATGGCGGCACCCGCACCGCCTCCATCACGGGCGCCTGGGTGGCCCTGCACGACTGCTTCACCTGGATGCAGGGCCGCTCGATCATCTCGATCAACCCCCTGCGCGAGCCGGTCGCCGCCATCTCCTGCGGCATCTACAAGGGCACCCCGGTGCTCGATCTCGACTACGCGGAGGACTCTGCGGCCGAGACGGATTCCAACTTCGTGATCACGGGCTCCGGCGGCATCGTCGAGGTCCAGGGCACGGCCGAGGGCAAGCCCTTCTCCGAGGAGGAGTTCCTGAACCTCTTGCGTCTCGCCAAGGCCGGCGTGGCGCAACTCGTGGACCTGCAGAAGAAGACCGTGGCATGAGCCTGCATCGCGCGCTGACCGGCAAGGTCGTCATCGCCACCCACAATGCGGGCAAGCTGCGCGAGATGCAGGAATTGCTCGCGCCCTTCGGCGTGGAGGCGGTCTCGGCCGGCGAGCTCGGTCTGCCGGTGCCCGACGAGACGGGGCACATGTTTGCCGAAAACGCTGCCATCAAGGCCCATGCGGCCGCCAAGGCCACGGGCCTGCCGGCGCTCTCCGACGATTCGGGATTGTGCGTCCATGCGCTAGACGGGGCGCCGGGCCTGTTCACGGCCGATTGGGCTGGACCGAACAGGGATTTTTATGCCGCCATGGAGCGGGTGATCCGCGAACTTGAAAAGCGCGAGGCCACCGACCGGCGCGCTCACTTCGTCTCGGCGCTGGTCATCGCCTGGCCTGATGGGCATGAGGAATTGTTCGAGGGCCGCATCTTCGGCCAGGTGGTCTGGCCGCCGCGCGGGACTAAGGGTTTTGGGTATGACCCCATGTTCCAGCCGGATGGCTTCACCGAGACCTTCGGGGAGATTTCGTCGGAGGAGAAGCACGGCATCGACTGGTCGAAGCCGCAGCCCTCTGGCCTCTCTCACCGAGCGCGCGCTTTCGTGAAGCTGGCTGCCGGGTGTCTGCACAGAGTGTGAGACCCTCATCGTCATGCCCGCACTCGTTGCGGGCATCCACGTTTTCACGCGGCTAAAGACGTGGATGGCCGGGACGAGCCCGGCCATGACGAAAAGCATATCATTGCTAAAGAAAAGAGCGCCCCGAAAGGCGCTCTTGTTATTTTAGACGTTGGTCGGGCCATTGCCGCGGCGCTTGGCCATGTAGGCGTCGAACTCCTCGCGGTCCTTGGCGCGCTTCAGCTCCTCGACGAAGTTGCGGAAGTCGCGCGCCTCCTCGTCGAGCTTGCGGCGCTCTTCCTCGAGGCGCTCCAGCTCGCTGCGGCGGTAATCGTCGAACGCCGCATTGCCGGTGCTGGCAAAGCCGCCGAAGCCGGCAGCGCCGCGGGAGCGGAAGAGATCATCCTTGGCACGGCCGAAGGTCTCGTTCAGGAAGGACTTAGCCTCGTCGTATTTCGGATATCCACACATTTTCCACACCAGATAGGCCAGCGCGAGCGGCCAGACGAAGATGAAGCCCAGAATGATGCCGGCGATCTCCAGACCGCGGCCGGGCTTGCGCCCGCAGCGGCGGTTGGTCCGGTTTTCCCACGGCCCCGCGTGCGGGCCCGCGTTCCAGGCGGCGGAGGCAGAATCTGACATCGAAAGGGTTCCTATGTTAATGCTAACAACATTAACATGCGGATCGATCTTGGCGCTTTCAAGAGATCGATGTTGGAAAATTCGACAGGGCGCTTAGGCTTTGCCCTTGAGGGCCCCATGGACGAGGGCGAGGACGCCGGCCCGCAGGAGTTCGTACTTGTCAGGCAGGCCGGGTCCTTTCGGCAACTGACCTGCCGCATCGAGGGTGGCGATGCCATGGGACAGTGCCCAGACCTCGATGGCGATGAACCGGGCATCGACGGTCTGGAAGCCTTCGGGGAAAGTGTCGGCGAGAGCCTTGACCAGGAAGTCGAATGCGTTGCCGGCCGGCTTACCCCCGCTTTCCACAGCCTTGGCCCAGAAAGGGCCGCAGGAGGCCTCGCTCTCGCTGGGCTTCGCCGAGAACATGGCCGTATAGAAGCCAGGCTCCTGCTCGGCGAAAGCGAGATAGGCCTCGCCCATACGGGTGAAGCGTTCCAGCGCTGTGCCTTCGCTATGCAAAGCCCGGCCAAGCCGCTTGGCAAGTTCGTCATAGCCACGGAAGGCCACCTCGGCCACCAGGGCGTCCCGGCCCCGGAAATGGCGGTAGAGCGCCGCTGGCGTCACGCCCACGAGCTTGGCCGCGTCGGCGAGCGTGAACCCGCCGATGCCTCGCTCGGCAATGAAGCGCTGCGCCGCCTCGATCAGCGCCTCTTTCAGGTTGCCGTGGTGATAGCCCTGCCGGTCGAACGGACCGCGCCAATGCCGCATGATGGGTTCCTAACTCTCTGCCGACCACCTTATGCCTCCGATGCGGCGGAAGCCAGGATGGAAAGGCTCATAGGGTGAACAACATTGTGCGGGAAGAGGTTCAGAAAAGTTTGCTCGGCATGATCCAAAGGCGTCATCCCGGATCGCCTGCGGCGTCCGATATGACCACGTGTCTAACTACAGCAGCGCGACACCGGCACCCGTGACGTTTGGCCTCCAACCTGCCATATACGCCCCATGATCGATCACCCGACGCGCGATGTGGGCTTTGGCGTCTATGTCCATTGGCCCTTCTGCGCCTCCAAATGCCCTTATTGCGACTTCAACAGCCATGTCCGCCACCAGCCGGTGGATCAGGAGCGGTTTCTCAGCGCCTTCCAGCGCGAGATCGCCCACACGGCGGCGCGCATTCCGGGCAGGACGGTCACGAGCGTGTTCTTCGGCGGCGGCACACCCTCGCTCATGAAGCCTCAGACCGTAGGCGCCATCCTCGACGCCATCGGCGGCGCCTGGGGCATCGACCCGAAGGCCGAAGTAACCCTCGAGGCCAATCCCACCAGCGTCGAGGCCGAGCGCTTCCGCGGCTATCGCGGTGCTGGCATCAACCGGGTGTCCCTCGGCGTCCAGGCGCTCAACGATCCCGACCTCAAGCGCCTCGGGCGCATGCATTCCGTGGACGAGGCGCTAGGCGCGGTGAAGATCGCCGCCTCGATCTTCGAGCGCTATTCCTTCGACCTGATCTATGCCCGTCCCGGCCAGACACCTCAGGCCTGGGGCGCCGAGCTGGAGCAGGCGATTTCGCACGCGGTGGAGCACCTGTCGCTCTATCAGCTCACCATCGAACCCGGCACCTGGTTCCAGCGTCTCTTCGATGCCGGCAAGATCACTGTGCCGGACGAGGAGACGGGTCGCGCGCTCTACGACATCACGCAGGAAACCTGCGCGAAGCACGGGCTGCCGGCCTACGAGATCTCGAACCATGCGCGGCCCGGTGCGGAATCGCAGCACAACCTGCTTTACTGGCGCTACGGCGAATATGCCGGCATCGGCCCCGGCGCACATGGACGTTTGGTGACCGGCAATGCGCGGCTCGCCACCGCGACGGAGAAGCATCCCGAGACGTGGCTGGAACTGGTGGAGCGGGAAGGCCATGGTGTCATCGACGAAGAGGTGCTGACCTCCGAGGCCGAGGGCGACGAGTTCCTGCTCATGGGTCTTCGTCTGAAAGAAGGCGTCGACCCGCGCCGCTTCGAGGCGTTCACGGGCAAGACGCTCAATCCGCGCGGCTTACGGATTCTTAAGGAAGAAGGCCTGATCCAGATCGATGGCTCGCGCCTTGCCGTGACGCCGAAGGGCTTCCCGGTGCTCAACGCGGTGATTGCGGAGTTGGCTGCTTAGAACACGCGCTGTCATTCCGGGGCGCCGTAGGCGAGCCCGGAATCCATAAACGCTGACGGTGCAGGAAGGGGCGAAATGCCGACCGCTTTCTCTTGAGACGTCGCGGTTATGGATCCCCGCCTTCGCGGGGATGACAGCGGAGGGCTTCAGCGCCCCACCTTGCTCTCGATCACATCCCACACCGTCACCGCGAGATCCGGTCCGCCGAGGCGCTTGATGGCGCGGATGCCGGTGGGGGCCGTCACGTTGATCTCGGTGAGGTTGCCGTCGATCACGTCGATACCCACGAGGATCAGGCCCATGCGCTTGAGATCCGGGCCGATGGTCTCGCAGATCTCGCGCTCACGGGGCGTGAGGTCCGTGGGCTTGGCGGCACCGCCGCGCACCATGTTGGAGCGGATGTCGTTGGCCGCCGGCACCCGGTTGATGGCGCCTGCCGCCTCGCCGTCGATGAGGATGATGCGCTTGTCGCCTTCCGTGATCTTGGGCAGGAAGCGCTGGATCACCCAGGGCTCACGAAAGAGATTGGCGAAGAGATCATAGAGCGAGCCGAAATTCGGGTCTTCCCGCCCGACCTTGAACACGCTCGCCCCGCCATGACCGTAGAGCGGCTTCATCACCACGTCGCCGTGCTCGCGCCGGAACTCCTCGATCTCCTGCTTGTCGCGGGAGATCAGGGTCGGAGGCATCAGGTGCGGGAAATGGGTGACGAAGATCTTTTCCGGCGCGTTGCGCACATGGGTCGGATCGTTGACCACGAGGGTCTTCGGGTGGATGCGCTCCAGAAAATGGGTGGCCGTAATATAGGCCAGATCGAAGGGCGGATCCTGGCGCATGAGCACCGCATCGACACCTGAGAGATCGACCCGCTCGGGTGTTCCGAGCGTGAAGTGGTCGCCCTCCACGTCCCGCGCCTCGATGGGCTCCGCCATGGCGATCACGGCGCCGTCGCGCAGGGAAAGGCGGTCGGGCGTGTAATGCAGCACCCGATGCCCTCGCCGTTGGGCCTCGAGCAGCAACGCGAAGCCGGTGTCGCCCGCAATCTTGAGGCTGCGGATGTGATCCATCTGGAACGCGACGGTGAGGGTCATGCGTCAAGCCTCCTTGGCAAGACTCCTTGGGGAAGCAGGGTTATTAGGCCTAAACTATGGGTTGGCAACCGTTCATCCTGCACGGCTTGAACGAAAGCCGGGGATGGGGGTTATTCAACGGCCCCGCTTCAGGCCTGCCCCTTGCAGATCCCCTCAAGCTTTTCCATGTGAGAGTCCATGCCCCGCCGCGCCCTTCTGATCGTCAATGCCAAGAGCCGCAGCGGTGCCGCCCAGCGAGACATCGCCGTCGAGCGCCTGAAAGACCATGGAATCGAGCCGGTCCATGTGGATTGCGGCCGCCGGGAGGACCTGTCGCCCCTCATCGTCAAGCACGCGAAAGATGTGGATTGCGCCGTGGTCGGCGGGGGAGACGGCACGCTCAACGCGGCGGCCTTCGGGGTCATCGAGGCCGGCCTCCCGCTCGGCATCCTGCCGCTCGGCACCGCCAACGATCTGGCCCGCACCCTTGAGATCCCCTTCGACCTCGATGGCGCCGCCCAGGTGATCGCCGACGGGCACACCCGCAAGATCGATCTCGGCATCGTCAACGGCGAGCCTTTCTTCAACGTGGCGAGCATCGGGCTCTCGGCGGAACTGGCCCAGAAGCTGACGCGCGACATCAAGCGCCGCTGGGGGCGTCTTGGCTATGCCATGGTGGCCCTGAACGTTCTGATGCATGCGAAACCCTTCCGGGCCACGATCTACAGCGAGAACGAGGCGGCGCGCGTGCGCACTCTTCAGATCGCCGTGGGCAACGGCCGCTTCTACGGCGGCGGCAACGCGGTGGAGCAGGACGCCGCCATCGACGATCACCATCTCGATCTCTACAGCCTTGAACTGGAACGGGCCTGGAAGCTCGCCCTCATGGCGCGCTCGTTCCGCCATGGACGCCACGGCGCCTGGAACGAGGTGAGGGCGGTGCGCGCCAAGGAATTCGACATCCGCACCCGCAAGCCCAGACCTGTCAATGCGGATGGCGAGATCGTCACGCAGACGCCGGCCCATTTCTCGATCCGGCCAGCAGCCGTGACGGTGTTTGCGCCGAAGGTGGCGGGGAGTTGAGGGTCATTTTTTGCGTCATGCCCGGGCTTGTCCCGGGTATCCACGTTTTCCAGCCGGTTTAAGACGTGGATGGCCGCAACAAGTGCGGCCATGACGGTCAGGATATCTCCAACTCGAACGCGCTCACGACATGCTGCGGCCATTGTCTCGGTGCGATGAACACCGCATCCGCGCGCCAAGTCTTATCGGCGGCCCAACCGTTTCGTGAGAGCCACGCACGCACTGTGCGGGAGAAGCGTTGGCGCTTGCGTGCCGTGATGGCGGAAAGCGCATCATCCATGAGTCCGCGCGCCTTCACCTCGACGAAGGCAATGGTGTCGCCACGCATGACGATCAGGTCGATCTCGCCGCCGGATGCCGCATAGCGGCGAGCGAGCGGGCGGTAGCCTTTCGCCACGAGAAACAGCAGCGCGATCCATTCGGCGCGGTGGCCGCGCAGATAGGTCATTTCCCGTCGGTCGAGAGCGCTCTTCATTCGCCCTTCTTGGCAAGCACCAGGGCGCGGGCATAGATCTCCCGCTTGGGCAGATCGAGTTCCGCCGCAACGAGAGCCGCGGCATCCTTGATCGAGTGGCTCTTCAGCGCCGCTTCGAGCTTCTCGTCCAGTGCTGCATCGGCCTCCGCTGCATGCATCTCTTTCGTGGCCTCGCCGATCAGCACCACGATCTCGCCCTTGGGAGGGCCTTCCTCGGCGAATTGCCGGGCGAGTTCGGGGAGCGTGCCGCGCCGGATGGTTTCGAACATTTTCGTCAGTTCGCGCGCCACCACGGCCTGCCGTTCGCCCAGCACCTCGGCGGCGTCCGCGAGCATTTCGGGCAGGCGGTGCGGACCCTCGAACAGCATGAGCGTGCCGGGAATGGTGCCGATCTCGGCCAGCCGCGTGCGCCGCGCGCCGCTCTTGGACGGCAGGAAGCCCTCGAAGAAGAAGCGATCCGTGGGCAGGCCCGAGGCCACGAGCGCGGTGAGTACGGCGGAAGGGCCGGGGATTGGCGTGACCGGAAGCCCTTCCTCGATGGCCGCCTGCACGAGCTTGTAGCCTGGATCCGACACCAGCGGCGTGCCGGCATCGGAAACCAAGGCCAAGGCCTGTCCCTCGCGGATGCGGTGGACCATGCGATCGCGCACGGCCTCGTTGGAATGCTCGTGATAGGCGACCAGCGGCGTGGTGATGCCGTAATGGGCCAAAAGCGTCTTCGTCACCCGCGTGTCCTCTGCCAGAACCGCATCCGCGGCGGCGAGCACGCTGAGCGCCCGGAAGGACACGTCCTGCAGGTTGCCGATGGGGGTGGCGACCACATAGAGGCCGGGCGAGAGGGGCTTGGCCTCGGCCGCGAGGCCAAAGGCGGTGAAGGTGGCGATCCGCTCACTGGGTTCGCGTCGCCTGGTCCGGTTGTCGATTCTCTGAGTCATGGGATCGGCACTCTCGCATGAAGCGGCGCCTTCGCGAAAGCCGGCGCGTTCAGCCTCTCATCACCTGTTGGAAACAATGTTTACTTTTTAGCCTCACACTTCTTTCGGTGACGAAGGCTGTTTCCAAAGGGGGCGGGGATGGCGGGCGTATCGTATGATTGGACTCGGGGGTATCCAGGCCGTGTAGCCTGGGCCCTTGTCGTGGCCGGTTCGCTGGCCTTGTCGGCCTGCGTCGGCTCCGAGAGCCTCATGCCGCCGCGCAAGGTCAACCGGCCTCAGGCCGCTCCTGTCGAGCCGTCCTATGCGGCCGGTGTTGCACCGCCGTCTTCCCCCTTGCAGGCTTTTTCGCCGGGTCAGCCCGGCGGCTCCACCATCGGCACCGGCCCCATCAGGGTCGCCCTGATCCTGCCCATGAGCGCTGCCGGGCAAGGCGCCGTGGTGGCGCAGAGCATGCGCAACGCCGCCGACATGGCTGTGAGCGAATTCCAGGGCTCCGACATCACGCTCCTCGTGAAGGACGATCACGGCACATCCGAGGGCGCGCGAGAGGCCGCACAGCAGGCTCTTTCTGAAGGGGCCGAGCTCATCATCGGGCCGCTCTTCTCCGGCTCGGTCCAAGCAGCCGCCCAGGTGGCGCGCGAGCAGGGCAAACCCGTCATCGGCTTCTCGTCGGATGCGAGCGTCGCCACCCGGGGCGTCTATCTCCTGAGCTTCCTCGTGCAGGAGGAGGTCGACCGCATCGTCTCGTTCGCGGCGAGCCAGGGCCGCCGCTCGATCGCGGCTCTGATCCCGGAAACGCAATATGGCCGCGTGGCCGAAGCGCGGCTGCAGCAGGCAGCCGCCCGGCAGGGCCTCCGCATCGCCGCGCTCGAATATTACCCACCGGGGCAGCCGCAGGTGGGCGTGCAGCGCCTCGCCCGCGTGATCGGCGGCTCCGCGCCTCAGGCCGATGCGCTGTTCATTCCCGAGAATGGCGATGGCCTGCCGGCTGTTGCTCAGGCGCTGCAGATGGCGGGATTCGATCCCACGCGGGTCAAGCCGCTCGGCACCGGCGTGTGGAATGAGCCACGGGTCTTCGGACTGCCAGCGCTGCAGGGCGGCTGGTTCGCCACGCCGGACAATCGCGGCTTCGAAGCCTTCGCCGAACGCTACCGCGCACGCTTCAACACCGACCCGATCCGCCTTGCCACGCTCTCCTATGACGCCGTGACTCTGGCAGCGGCTCTTGCGCGCATGCAGGGCGTTCAGGGTTTCAGCGACGCGATGCTGACCAATCCTGCAGGCTTCGCCGGCGCCGACGGCGTGTTCCGCTTCAACCCCGACGGCACCAACGCCCGCGCATTGACCGTGCAGGAGATCCGCAATGGCGCGGCTGTTGCGATCAGCGGTATGGCCCACTGGAAGCTGCTTCTCAGGCGCTTGGTTCGCCAAATCTGGTTCAGAATAACGCTTTTCTGCCTTGGCGGCTTCGCAGCAGCCTTCACGGCGCTGCTGTTGCAGCCCTACATCCCCGAAGATGTCGCGATCAGTGTCGGGGCCGATTCCGTCGGCAACATTCTCGGCATCCTGGCTGCCAGCATGCTGACGGTGACGACCTTCTCTCTGACAACGATGGTTTCCGCCTTCGCGTCCGCCAGCACGAACCTGACGCCACGGGCCACGCAGCTCCTCATGGAGGACACGACGGCCCAGAATGCCCTCGCGACGTTCCTGGGAGCCTTCCTCTACAGCATTGTCGGCATCGTCGCCCTCTCGACAGGAACCTATGGTTCCACCGGACGCCTGGTTCTGCTCGCCGTCACCGTCCTGGTGATCATCTTCATCGTGGTGACGCTGCTGCGCTGGATCAGCCGGCTGACCAAGCTCGGCACCGTGCGGGAGACCATCGAGCAACTCGAAGCGGCCGCGTCCTCGGCTCTCAGGCGATGGTGCAGGCACCCTCATCTTCGGGCCGCGCCCCGTTTGGACTGGGTCCGCATGGCGCGGGCCGTCTATCCTGCCGAGATCGGTTACGTTCAGAACATCGATGTGGAGAAACTGGCCTCCATCATCGAGAGCAGGGATGTCCTAATCGACGTGGATGTCCTGCCCGGTGCTTTCGTCGAGCCGACGCGTGCAATCGCCTATGTGGACGAGGAGATGTCGGACGAAGACATCACCCGCGTGCGCAATGCCTTTCTCCTCGGCGGCCGGCGCACTTACGAGCAGGACCCGCGCTTCGGTCTCATCGCCCTGGGCGAGGTGGCCTCGCGGGCGCTGTCGCCGGCCATCAACGATCCAGGGACCGCCATCGACGTGATCAGCGCCGGCGTTCGCATCCTGGCCCTTCATGGCGCCCGGAGTGCTGAGGAGCAGGATATCGCCTTTCCCAAGGTGCGGATGCCGACGTTATCCACTGCGGACATGATGGAGGATTTTTTCGTGCCCATCGCGCGGGACGGCGCCGGTCTGGTCGAGGTGGGGGTTAAGCTGCAGAAAGCGCTCCAGTCCCTGTCGAGACTGTCGCCTGACGTCTTCGGCAGGCTTGCCGAGGAGCATTCCGAAGATGCCATGAGGCGTGCCGGGAAAGCCCTCGACGAGCGTGATCTCGAGCGCGTCCGCCGCCACGCTCTGAACCATATGCCGGAGCAGATCGTCCAGAAGAGCGTGGCGTATCCCGGCTCGCAGGCTCGGTAGATCAGCGGCGCGTCAGCGTTGCGCTTAGCTCGGGCTTGTTGTTGAGGCTCTGGAACACCACGCAGTAGCGCTCGGTGAGCTTGAGCAGCTGGTCGATCTTCTCCTGGGGCGCATCCGTGTCAACGTCGAACGAGAGGCGGATGTTCTTGAAGCCGACAGGCGCACCTTTGTCGACGCCGAGCGTGCCGCGGAAATCCAGATCGCCTTCCGCCTTCACGGCGCCGTGGCGAAGATCGATCTCAAGCGCGGTCGCAACAGCTTTCAACGTCACGCCTGCGCAGGCTACGAGCGCCTCGAGCAGCATGTCGCCCGAGCACAGCTCTGCGCCGGAGCCTCCGGTGGCCGGGTGCAAGCCGGCTATGGCGAGCGCACGGCCGGTCTCGACCTTGCAGGCGATGTGCTGGTCGTCGAGGGTGCCTTGCGCCTTCAGGGTGATGACGGCGGAGTTCGGGTCGCTGCGGTACTGATCCTTCAACGGCGCCTGGAGAGCGCGGAGGGCGGTCACATCCATGTTGGTGTCCTTAGGTGTGTTACCACCACAACGCGGCGGCCTGACGGTCGCGTTCGCGCTGGGGCTGTTCTTGCGGAGCTTTGAGGGAATGGTCGAGGGCCGTCAAGACGCGGCGCACGGAGGTCTCGAAAGGAAGTCCCGTCCTGTCGCGCGGGCGCGCGAGCGTGAGCGGCAACTCGTCGAAGATGCGGCCAGGCTTGGGCTGCATCACGACGGCACGGTCCGCCAGCGTCACCGCCTCCTGCACGTCATGCGTGACGAGCACCACGGTCGGGCGCGTTTCTTCCCATAGGCCGAGCAGATGCTCGTGCAGGCTCGCCCGCGTGAACGCATCGAGGGCCGAGAAGGGCTCATCGAGGAGCAGCACCTTCGGGTTGGTCACGAAGGCGCGAGCAATCGAGACGCGCTGCTGCTGACCGCCTGAAAGATCGCGCGGCCAGCGGTCTGCATGTTCGACGAGGCCGATCTTTTCGAGCGCATGGGTCACACGGGCCTTTCGTTCGGCAGCACTCACGCCGGAGAGGCCAAAGGCGATATTATCGAACACCGACAGCCAGGGCAGCAGTCGCGGCTCCTGAAACACGATTCCGACGGCAGGATGCGGACCGGACAGCACTTCACCGTCGAGACGGATTCTTCCGGCACTTTCCCGGTCAAGGCCGGCGATGAGGCGCAGCAATGTGGTCTTTCCACAGCCCGAGCCGCCGATCAGCGCGACGATCTCGCCCTCATGCACGGTAAGATTGATGTCGGCGAGCGCGCGCGTGCCGTCGGCATAGGTCTTGGAGAGGTGCTCGAAGCTCAGCATGAAGCGCCCCATTTGTTCAGGCGTGTCGCTCGAACGATGCAAGCACTGTCATTCCGGGGCCGCGCAGCGGAGCCCGGAATCCATAAACGCGATATCTTGGGATTAGGTGCAGTGAGTGCCGTTGCACATTCTCCTGCAGCGTTAGCGGTTATGGATTCCGGGCTCGGCCTTTGGCCGCCCCGGAATGACAGCGAGGGATTGACGACAATCATCACAATCTCTCCCGCACGGTGTCCTGCCAGCGCACGAGCGGCTTGGTGGCGGCAAGGAGCAGGCTGTCGGCCGTCTTGCCGAGCAGCGCGAAGGCGATGATGGCGGCGAGAATCTGGTCAGGCTTGCCCATCTGCTGTCCATCGACGAGCAGATAGCCGAGGCCTTCAGACGCGCCCATGAACTCGGCCGCGACCACGAACATGAAGCCGAGGCCCAAACCTGAGCGCAGCGCGATCACGGCTTCGGGCAGAACCGCCGGCAGCAGGATGCGGCGGGCGAGCTGGACGCGCGAGAGGCGGAACACGTGGCCCACTTCCACGAGCTTGCGGTCGACGGAGAGGATCGCGCCCGCGATGCCGAGATAGACGGGGAAGAACACGCCCACCGCAATCAGCGCCACTTTCGACGCCTCGAAGATGCCGAGCCAGAGAATGAACAGCGGCACCCAGGCGATGGACGGGATGGCGCGCAGGGCCTGCAGGGTCGGGTCCAGCAATTGGCGAAGGGTCTGGCTGGAGCCTGAGAGCGCGCCGAGCACGATGCCAGACAATGCACCGATGACGAACCCGACGAGAACGCGCCAGAGCGTCATCCAAGCATGGGTCCACAGCTCGCCGGTCTGCGCCAGCCCCCAGAGGGTTGCGATGATGCGGCTCGGCGGCGGCACGAGGCGGCCCTCGGCGAGGCCGAAGGTGACGGCGGCTTCCCAGAGGAGCGCGATGAAGATGGGCAAGAAAAAACCGAGAAGGATGCGCCAGTCGAAGGCGCGTCGCTTCTCGGTGGAGGTTGGGGCCGCGAGAGCGGCGGCACCCTCATGGGAGGACCAGGCGTTGCTTGCAGCGTTGCCTGTCACGGCGCTCTCCCGTGATGAAATCATCAGCGCGACGCGGTGGCGAAGCGGCGGTCGATCAGCGAGTCGACGGCAGCGCGCACATCCGTCTGAGGGGTGATGACGCCCGCCTGCTGCAGGGCGAGGCCTGCGGCGAGGATGGTGTCGACCTGCGGCTGACCGATGGAGGAGTGCGTGAGTTCCGTGCGCTCGAGCTGGCGCTCGATCACCGGCTCAGGCAGCTTCGTGTAGCTGATCAGGGACTTCGTCAGCTCATCCTTGTTGGCAAGCGCATATTTGCGGGCTTCCTCATAGGCCTTGAGCACACGCTCCACGAGAGCGGGGTTTTCCTTGGCGAAGGCTTCGGAGACGTTGAGCACGCCCCAGGTGTTGGCGCCGGCGTTGCGGTAGAACAGCTGGGCGCCGGTTTCCGCTTCAGCGGCCGCCATCAGCGGGTCGAGGCCGGCCCAGGCATCCACGTCGCCGCGCTCGAGAGCGGTGCGGCCATCTGGATGCTGGAGCAGAACGAGCTTGACGTCCTTCTCGGTGAGCTTGGCCTCCTGCAGGGCGCGCACCAGGAAGATGTGCGGATCGGTGCCGCGGGTCACGGCCACGCGCTTGCCCTTCAGGTCCTCGACCTTGGTAATGCCCGTATCCTTGCGGGTCACCAGCGCCGTCCATTCAGGGCGGGAATAGACATAGATCGACTTGATCGGGTTGCCGTTGATCCTGCCGATCAGCGCGGCGGCTCCGGCCGTGGAGCCGAAATCGATCGAACCGGCATTCAGGAACTCAAGCGCCTTGTTGGAGCCGAGGGACTGCACCCAACGCACCTTGATGCCGTCCTTCTCCAGCTCCTTTTCGAGAAAGCCCTTGTCCTTGAGAACGAGGCTCACCGGGTTGTAAGTGGCGAAGTCGATCCTGATTTCCTTGGGCTGCGCGATGGCGCCGTTGGCGAGCAAAGTCAGGCTGGTGGCGACGGAGGCGGCGAGAAGAAGGCGGCGGGTCAGGCTCATCGGTTTGGTCCCATATTGGGCGCATGGGAGCTTCGTGTGAGGCGCCCGGCGCTTTAGCTGCACTTGTTTCGCGCCCGCAAGCTGCATGCTCAAATCGGCGCGTGTCCTTTTTATAGAACCATACGTTTTTTATGTCAAACGATATCTCTTATAAAGAACATCTTATCCGCTTTTCCGGATAAGACCAGTCCGCCCTTGGGCGAAAGCCTTTTCTGGTGGTAAGCCGAACGGCAGCTCGTATACGGTTGTTCCATGCCAGCTCACAGTCTTGAGACCATCCTGCAAAGCCTTGGCGGCCGGACGATCCGGGATGCCGCGGAACTGCGTGCTTTGCTTGTTCCCCTGCTCAAGGCCTTCCTCGATGAGGGGAAGGCGGAGGCCGAGGCGAAGCTTCTGGAAAGCCAGGAAGGCCTTGTCTGTGCCCGCTACCTCTGCGACCGGCTGGACCAGCTTGTGCGCATTGCCCACGATGCCGTTGTCCAGCATCTCTACCCCAGTGCCAACCCATCGTCCGGGGAGCGCCTTGCGGTCGTGGCGACCGGCGGCTATGGACGCGGCACCCTGGCGCCCGGCTCCGACGTCGATCTCCTGTTCCTTCTGCCATACAAGCAGACGGCATGGAGCGAGAGCGTCGTCGAGGCCATGCTTTATGTGCTGTGGGACCTCAAGCTGAAGGTGGGCCACGCAACCCGTTCGGTGGAGGAGTGCCTGCGCGAAGCGCAAGGGGACATGACGATCCGAACCTCTCTGCTTGAGATGCGCCTCCTGTTCGGCGACAGGGAACTCTTCGACGATCTCGCCCGGCGCTTCGACAAGGAAATCATCGCCACCTCGGCTCCGGCTTTCGTCGATGCGAAGCTGAAGGAACGCGACGCCCGTGTGGCCAAGGCCGGCGCCTCGCGCTACCTCGTCGAGCCCAATGTGAAGGATGGCAAGGGAGGCTTGCGCGACCTCAACACGCTCTTCTGGATTGCGAAATACGTCTATCGGGTGAAGGAGCCCGAGGAGCTGGTCACGGCAGGCCTCTTCACGAAGGACGAGTTCAATCTGTTCGCCCGCTGCGAGGAATTCCTGTGGCGCGTGCGCTGCCACATGCATTTCGCCACCGGCCGCGCCGAGGAGCGCCTGACCTTCGACCTGCAGCGTTCCATCGCCGAGCGCATCGGCGTTGCCCCCCGGGGTGGGTTGTCGGCGGTCGAGCGGTTCATGAAAGCCTATTTCCTGATCGCCAAGGATGTGGGCGATCTCACCGCCATCGTCTGCGCCGAGCTCGAGGCGCGCCAGACCAAGCCCCGGCCCATGCTCGACCGTGTGTTCGGCCGCTTCCGCCGTCGCCGTGGCGGTGCGCTCTTAGGTGACGGCTTCGTCATCGACAACAACCGCCTCAATGTCGAGAATGAGGGCGCGTTCGAGCGCGACCCCGTCAACCTGATCCGCCTGTTCTGGCTCGCCGACCGGCGCAATCTTGCGATCCATCCCGATGCCAAGCGTCTGGCCACACGTTCGCTCAAGCTCATCGGTCCGCGCCTGCGCAACGATCCAGAAGCCAACAAGCTGTTTCTCGAGATCATCGCGTCGAAGAATGCCCCGGAGGTGGTGCTGCGTCAGATGAACGAAGCCGGCGTGCTCGGCCGCCTGGTTCCCGATTTTGGTCGCATCGTCGCGATGATGCAGTTCAACATGTATCACCACTATACGGTGGACGAGCACCTCGTCCGTTCGGTGGGTGTGCTCACCGAGATCGAGGCGGGCCAGCTCAGCAACGAGCATCCGCTCGCCAACCATATTTTTCCCACCATCCGCAACCGCCGCGCGCTCTACGTGGCGGTGTTCCTGCACGACATCGCCAAGGGGCGGCCGGAGGACCACTCGACGGCCGGCGCCGCGATCGCTCGCAAGCTCGGACCGCGCTTCGGCCTCTCTGACGCGGAGACCGACACGGTGGCTTGGCTGATCGAGCATCACCTGCTGATGTCGAACACGGCGCAGAGCCGCGATCTGTCCGATCCCGCCACCATCAAGAGCTTCGCCGATGTGGTGCAGACCATGGAGCGGCTGAAGCTCCTGCTCGTGCTCACCGTGGCCGATATCCGAGCCGTCGGGCCGGGCACCTGGACCGGGTGGAAGGGCCAGCTTCTGCGCAATCTTTACCATGAGACAGAGGTGCTCCTCGGCGGCGGGGCTGCGGATCTCGCCCGCTCCGAGCGCGTGCGCCTGGCCCAGGAGCAGCTACGCGCCGAGCTGCCCGATTGGCCGGATGAGGAGTTCGAGGCCTATGTGGCCCGCCATACGCCGGGCTACTGGATGAAGACCGACGAGACCCGGCGGGCGAAGCAGGCTCGTCTCTTGAGGGAATCGGAGAAGGGCGGCCGGACCGTCACCACCGCCTACGAAACGGACCAGTTCCGGGACGTCACGGAGCTGACTATCCTCTCGCCGGACCACCCGCGCCTGCTCGCGATCATCACCGGTGCCTGTGCGGCGTCCGGCGGAAACATCGTCGACGCGCAGATCTTCACCACCACGGACGGCATGGCGCTCGACACCATCGTGCTGTCCCGCGCCTTCAACCGGGACGAGGACGAGCTGCGACGGGCCGAGCGGGTCGCCAAGGCCATCGAGCGGGCCTTGAAGGGCGAGGTGAAGATCGCCGATCTGGTTGACGGCAAGCGCCCGGCCAAACCCGCCTCGAGGGCCTTCCACGTGCCCCCGGAGGTGACTATCGACAACTCCTTGTCGAACCGCCAGACGGTGATCGAGGTCTCCGGCCTCGACCGGCCGGGCCTGCTCTACGACCTCACCACGGCCCTGGGAAAGCTCAACCTCAACATCGCCTCGGCCCATATTGTGACCTTCGGCGAGAAGGCCGTGGACGTGTTCTACGTGACGGACCTGACCGGCACGAAGGTCACCCATGCGGGCCGCCAGACGACCATCCGCCGGGCCCTGCTGGAGGTGTTCAAGGCGGAGGAAACCGCCTCCCTCCAGCGGCGCAGCGCTTGATTTGTCGCCTCAGGGACCTGATATGTGCCCCGAACCCATCTTTCTCCCACCTTCAGTTGATCGACCATGAATCCGAACGACACGGAAAACCAGAACGCGGCCCCACAGGCCGAGCCCGCCAACGATGCCGCCCCTGAGGCCGCTTCCGCACCCGAGGCCGACCCGATCGCCGTTCTCGAAGCCGAGAAGGCGGATCTGAAGGACAAGATGCTGCGCCTGCTGGCCGATATGGAGAACCTGCGCCGTCGCACCGAGCGCGAGATCGCCGATGCCCGCACCTATGCGGTGGCGAACTTCGCCCGCGACATGCTCAATGTGGCGGACAATATCCGCCGCGCCATCGAGAGCGTGCCGGAGGAGGCGAGCAAGACCGCCGAAGGCGCCTTCAAGGGCCTGATCGACGGCATCGACCTCACCGAGCGCGATCTGTTGAAGAACCTGGAGCGCCACGGGGTGAAGCGCCTCGATCCGCAAGGCCAGAAATTCGACCCGAACCTGCACCAGGCCATGTTCGAGATCCCCAACGCGGAGGTGCCGAACGGCACGGTCCTGCAGGTGGTTCAGTCCGGCTACGTCATTGGCGACCGGGTCCTGCGCCCGGCGCTGGTCGGCGTCTCCAAGGGTGGCCCGAAGGCGGCCGCCAACGGCGCCGGCAGCGAGACGGCGGACAACTCCTCCGCGGCGTCATAAAGCATCGGCGGGCCGGATCGTCTGTGATCCGGCCGCGCTTCCCACTCAGGGGCTCATCTCTACCCCGTCGATCACCGCCCGGAAGCGCCGCAGGTTCTCGTCCCGCTGCTCCACGCGGGTGAGCCCGACCATGCGCACGTAGCGATTGGGCTCGAAGCGGATACTCTGCATCACGATGATCGGCTGGCCCGATTCCGCCTCCACGGCCCTGGCGACGATTTCATGCCAGTCCTGGCCCTTGAAGCGGAAGGATTCCGAGCGTTCGAGCTTGATGTCCTTGAGGATCTGGTTGGCGTTGAGCGCCGCGCGGGCAAACTGGTTGCGCTGCTCGCCGGCGGGCGGCGCGGCATTGAGCGAGGCCGCCATGATCAGGATCGGCTGCTCCACCGCCTTGATCGTGTCCTTGGGGCCGTCCGTGAACAGGACCGAGTTGCCGGAGATCGACCGCACCGGACGGAAGCCCGCCAAGTCGCCGAGCCGGAAGGGCAGGGCGGAGACCTGCTCCTCGATGGAGACGGGACCGCGCAACGCGATGCTTTTCAGGGCATCGCGCATCTGCGCTTCGCTGTAGCCGTCCTCGCCGCCGCGCACCTGCGCGATGATGAGCGCGGTGACGCCCG
>JAJFBI010000037.1 GCA_020697385.1 Microvirga sp.
GTTCGAGAAGACCCGCAAGATCGACGTGCCTTTCGTCGAGCTGGTGCAGATGCTGGAGAAGAGCCCGCCGCACCGGGTGAAGGGCACGGCCGTGTTCCTGACGAGCGATCCGGACACCGCGCCGGCCGCCCTCCTGCACAATCTCAAGCACAACAAGGTGCTGCACGAGAAGAACGTGATCCTGACCGTCAACAGCGCGGACATTCCCCGCGTAGAGGACGAGGATCGTGTTTCCATCGAGCATGTGGGCGATTCGTTCTGGCGGATCCGCCTGAGCTACGGCTACATGGAGACGCCCAACATCCCGCGCGGGCTGGCGATCCTGCGCAAGCAGGGCTTCAAGTTCGACATCATGGCGACGTCGTTCTTCCTGTCGCGCCGCTCGATCCGCCCGGCGAGCCAGTCGGGCATGCCGCTCTGGCAGGACAAGCTGTTCATCGGCCTCGCGAAATCGGCGAGCGACGCCACGGACTTCTTCCAGATTCCCACCGGGCGCGTGGTCGAGGTGGGCACCCAGGTGACGGTGTAGGCATCGGACCCAAAAGTGGGTTGCACTTTTGGGATCCATTCGATGCTTGATCCACAACTCGCGCATCGTGTGGATCGGACCCGAAGGTCCGCACGATGCGCGAGCCTGTTGCCGTCATGGCGGCCCGATGTCACCTTCGAGCCGCCATGACCGACATCACTTTCCTCCGTCCAAGCCTCGCCTGGCTGCCTGCTTACGAAGACGCCCTCGCCCGCGGCTGGTCGCCCAACACCGACCAGGATGTCAGCCGCGAGCAGCTCTGGCAGCTGCGCCGGAACCCCGAGCGCTTCCTGCACGATCTCTACAACAGCCCGATGATCCGCCTGGCCGACGGACGGGAGGTTCCCCGCTTGCCCGCGCACGACTTCTGGATCAGCGACGGAGAATTCTGCGGCCGGATCGGCTTTCGCTTCCAGCGCGGCACGGAAGAGCTGCCGCCCAGCGCCTATGGCCATATCGGCTACACCATCGTGCCGTGGAAGCAGCGGCGCGGCTATGCCACGCAGGCCCTGCGCATGATCCTGCCAGTCTGCCGTGAGGAAGGTTTTTCGCGGGTCCTGATCACCTGCGACGACGACAACGAAGCCTCGCGCAAGGTGATCCTCGCCAGTGGCGGCGTGCCCTCCGGGGCGGTCCCGCACAATGCCCGGCCCGGACACGTCAAACTCCAGTTCTGGGTGCCGACGGGCTGAGGCAGGGGGCGCCTCAGCCCGTCGCGCGAAACCGGGTGCGGAAGGAGGGGGGACAAATCCCGCAGCCGGCATGCTCGCAATTTGTGCTACTGCCCGTTGACCCGACGGTCGTCTCCCGGCTCGAAGCGCTTGTCACGGTCGAGGCGGCCGCCATTGTCGTCCCGCACAGAGGCGGGATCATCCGCACCGCGGGTGCGGGATCCGCGCACATCCGCCACATGATCGGCGCCCCGCGTGCGGGTGCGGGTCTGGTGCTGATCCCGGGTCTGGGTTCGCGTATGGCCCTGCATCAGGGCATCGTCCGCTCCGCGGCCCCGCCGGTGGTCATCGGCCCGTGCCATTCCATCATCGGCACCCCGGCCGCGTCCGCGACCATGATCGTCCGTCCTGTCGCGACCATGATCATGGCCGCGTTCGGCATGGTCCCCGCCGCGCCCGCGCCCACGGCCGCCGTCATTGTCCCGACCATTGTCGTCGCCGCCCCGTCCGCCACGGCCACCGCTGTCGTCGGAACGGCCGCCTCGGTCGTCACCGCCACCTCGTCCGCCACCATGGTCGCCGCGGCCTCCACCGCCATGATCGCCCCGACCTCCGCCGCCATGATCACCGCGGCCTCCACCATTGTCGTCGCTGCCGCCGCGATCTCCTCCTCCACGGCCGCTGCCGCCGCTGTCGTCGCCACCGCCACGGGCCAGGACCGGCGACAGGATCGCACTTGCAACCATTGCCGGAATGGTGGCCGCCGTCAGCGAGGCCACCATGGCGCCCAGGACCAGAACACTCGGACCATTCTTGATCGACTTCAGCATCGTCTTCCTCCATTCATCCGGCGCAGGCTCAATCAGCGCCGATGCAGGAGCACTCTGGATGAAGGCCGGCACCTCAACCTGACGGGAGATGTCAGGGAAATATCAGTTTGGGCGTGCTATGCTGGATTGCGTTGGAAAGCTTCATGACACGGCGTCGCCTCATCGTTCTGCTTCTGCTTCCCCTGACCCTCGTCACGTTGGACCGCTTCTGCCCGACCGCCGCCATTGCCAAGGATGGCGACAGCGGAGGTGGAGGAGGTCATGGCGGGGACGGCGGCGGCCGAGGGGGCGGCGACAACAGCGGGCGCGGCAGTGACAATTCCGGCCGGGGCGGAGGGGATGACAACGGCCGCGGAGGTGATGGCGGCCGCGGTCGGGGCCGCGGCGGCGATGACGACGGTGGACAGGGACGAGGGCGTGGCCGCGGGGGCGACGATGCACCAGCCGGAGCCTATGGTGGAGGCTGGGGCAGCACGTCCTCCGATCATGCGCGTCAAGCCGTCTCCGAAGGTTGGGCCCTTGCCTTGAGCACCATTCTCCCCACCGTCACGAAGGCTGTTCCGGGACAGGTGCTCGAGGTCGACCTGCGCCAATCCTGGAGCGGCGAATGGCGCTATGAGTTTCTCGTCCTTACCCGGGACCGCCGCTACCAGGAGGTCGTCGTGGATGCCCGCCGCAATCGCATTCTGCAGATCAGGAGCCGTTGATGAGGATTCTTCTCGTCGAGGATGAACCAGCTATCGCCCGGGATGTCGCGGGCGCCTTGGGCGAGACGGGCTATGTGGTGGACATCGCCAGGGACGGCGAGGAAGGCTGGTTCCGGGCCACGACCGAGGAGTACGACGCCATCGTCCTGGACTTGGGCTTGCCGAAACTCGATGGTTTGTCCGTGGTGCGTCGTTTGCGCGAGGAGGCGAGCACCATTCCCATCCTCGTGCTCACGGCCCGTGGCTCGTGGCTGCAGCGGGTCGAGGGAATCGATGCCGGCGCCGACGACTACCTGACCAAGCCCTTCGAGATGGAGGAACTGCTCGCCCGCCTCTCCGCTCTTCTGCGCCGCGTTGGACGTCATGTGACGCCTCTGATCGAAGTCGGCGCGCTGCGCATCGATACGCGGCGGTTGCGGGTGATGATCGGCGGGCGTGCAATCGAGCTCTCCCCTCTGGAGTTTCGCCTGCTGCGTTATCTCGCCCATAACCGCGACCGCGTTGTCGCCCAAAGCGAACTGGTCGAGCATGTCTACGGATCCGACGAGCCCGGAAGCAACACGGTCGAGGCCCTGGTGGCGCGCCTGCGGCGCAAGATCGGCTCGGAGACGATCGGCACCCGCCGCGGCCATGGCTACATCATGGAGACGCCTGCGCCATGATATGCAACTCCATACGATTACGGCTTCTGGTCGTCGCCATCACGTCGATCGTTGTGACGATCGCTGTGGCCGGAGCCTCCTTGGTGGTGTTCTTCGAACGGCAGGTGCTTCGCTATGTCGAGCAGGATCTCAACATCCACTGGACCGAGCTCGCCACCGCCTTCGGCACGGAGGGTGAAGCAGGCCTGAGCCAGAAGCTGACGGATCCGCGCTATCATCAGCCTTATGGCGGCGCCTATTGGCAGGTATCCGAGGGAGGGCAGCCGATCCTGCGCTCCCGCTCACTCTGGGACCAGACCCTTCCCCCAGGCGAGCCGCGCTCAGGCGCCGAGCGCGACAAAGCTTTCGAAGTCGAGGGACCGGACGGCTCGGAACTCTATGTGATCGAGCGCGAGGTCACGATCGATGGCGAGCAGGGTTCACGCACCTTGAGCCTCGCGGTCGCGCTCGATCATGCGCAGGTGGTGGAATTGCGCCAAGCGTTTGGATGGGATGTCACCCGCGTGCTCATTCCCATCGCGGCAGTCCTTGTCCTCTTTGCGTGGCTCCAGCTCTCGCTCGGCCTCCGCCCCTTGCGCGCCGTCGGGCACGATCTGAACAGGGTTCAGACCGGTCATATCCGGCGCATGACGCGCCGTTTCCCCGACGAGGTCGCCCCCCTGGTCGAGAGCATCAACAAGCTGCTCGATCGGCAGGAAAACCTGGTGCGCAAGGCCCGTGATCGGGCCGGCGCCCTGGCTCACGGGTTGAAGACGCCCCTGACCATTCTCGGTGGCGAAGTGCGGCGCCTCGATCAGACAGGCCGGCCCGACGCAGCAGAGCGCATGCAGGAGCAGCTGGAGATCATCCGCACCCATGTGGAGCGCGAAGTGGCGCGGGCCCGCACCAGCGGCGCATCGGTCGGCTGCGGCGCCTATACCCAGGTGGACGAGACCGTCGCCCGCCTGCTTCGGCTCATGCAGCATCTGCCGAGGGGCGAGGAGCTCGTCTGGCAGATCGAGATCCCGGCGGGCTTCGCCGTGGACATGGATCCTCACGATTTCGGCGAGGTCATGGGCAACCTTCTCGACAATGCCCGGAAATGGGCGGACACACGGATCACGGTCCGTGCGGAGGCTATCGGCGAGAAGGCCCGGATCGTTGTCGAAGACGATGGAGCTGGTTTCAGCGGAACCCATGGCGCGCGGCCGGAGCGGGGCATTACGGAGCGCTCCGACCCTTCGTCCAGCGGCTTGGGCCTCGGCATCGTGGAGGACATCCTCGCCGAATACGACACCAGAGCCGAGATCGATGGCAACGGACGCTGCCGCATCTCGTTCGAGATCCGGCTCTGCCGCGAGCCGCTGCCGCACCTCAAGGAGACAATCGGCCTGCAACAGGAGCAGATCCTGGACGCCCGGCCACAGGTCGCGACAAGAGGCTGAGCGCCACGAAGGGCACCAGACCGCGCTACACCTGCCGTTCGACCACGAACCGCACCGCCTCGCGCAACGTGTCGGCTTTCACTCCGAACCGGTCGAGACAGGCGTGCGCCTTCTCCACCAGTTGGCGGCATTCGCGGCGGGCGCCGTCCATGCCGAGCAGATCCACGAGGGTGGCCTTGCCCTTTTCCTGGTCCTTGCCGGTGCGCTTGCCGAGTGCTTCCGCAGAAGCCTCCCGGTCGAGGATGTCATCGGCGACCTGGAAGGCGGCGCCGAGCGCGCGGCCGTAGTCCACGAGGCTCTGGCGGGCCGAACCATCGGCCCTGCCGAGGATCGCTCCCGCTTCCACCGAGAAAGTGAGGATGGCCCCGGTCTTCATCATCTGGAGCAGGCGCACATCCGCATCGCTTAAGCTCGCCGGCCCGTAGCGGCCTTCCGCCGAGAGATCGAGCAGTTGGCCGCCCACCATGCCGCCGAGGCCTGAGGCGCGGGCGAGGCCGAGCACGAGGTCGGAGCGGATGCCCGGGGCCGAATCCGTTGCCGGATCGGCAAGCACCTCGAAGGCGAGGGTCTGGAGGGCATCGCCCACGAGAATGGCCGTGGCCTCGTCATAGGCCTTGTGCACGGTGGGACGGCCCCGGCGCAGGTCGTCGTCGTCCATGGACGGCAGGTCGTCATGCACCAGGGAATAGCAGTGCAGAAGCTCGACCGCGCAGCCGGTGCGCAGGGGCCCCTGCCCTTCCGCTCCGAGGAGGCGCGCTGTCTCGATGGTCAGGAAGGGGCGCAGGCGCTTGCCGCCCCCAAGGGCAGCGTGACGCATGGCGGCCATGAGCCGGGGCGGCCGGGCAATCTCGCCGGGGGCGGCTTTGTCTGATAGCAAGGCTTCGAGACTGGCTTCGACCGTTCCGGCGGCCTCGGAGAGCCGCGTCGTAAAAGCAGGGGTGAATGGCATCATGATGAGCCTGGATTCGGGTGGGGCTGCCGCTCCGCCCGAGGGGAACGTAGGTGAACGATCGACGCCGGACTGGACTCTGCGGTCGGGGCGGCCCAGGAAGCCGATGACGGCTGGGCGCTTCCTCCGCCGCATCGTCACGATCGGCCTCGGTCTTGTTCTCTTATGGGTCGGCGCGGTCTTTTGGCTAGGGCTTTTGTACTGGGCCGCACCACCAGTCTCGACCCTCATGCTCGGCCGCTGGCTCACCTTGCAGCCCGTGGAGCGGACTTTCGTGAGCCTCGACGAGATCTCGCCGAGCCTTCCCCTGGCGGTTCTGACCGCCGAGGACAGCCGCTTCTGCGAGCATAACGGCGTGGATTGGGACGCCCTCCGCGACGTGGTGGAGGCGGCCGACGGCGAGGGGCCCGCCCGCGGCGCCTCGACCATTCCCATGCAGGTGGCCAAGAACCTCTTCCTGTGGCCGAGCCGCTCCTACATCCGCAAAGGTCTGGAGATTCCGGTCGCGCTCTACCTCGACCTGATCTGGTCCAAGCGCCGGATGATGGAGGTCTACCTCAACATCGCCGAATGGGGTGAAGGAGTGTTCGGGGCCGAAGCCGCAGCCCAGAAGTATTTCGGCAAATCGGCCAAGAACCTGAACGCCCGCGAGGCCGCCCTGCTGGCCCGCGCTCTGCCCAATCCCATGGTCCGCAATCCGGCCCGCCCGAAGCCAGGGCATAGGGCCTTGGCCGGGCAGCTTCAGGTGCGTATGGTGAGGGCCGCGCCCTTCAGCGATTGCCTGAGACCTTGAAGCCCCCTGCGGCAATGAAAAACGCCCCGAATGCACCAGGGGGCTAGATATTTGCCCGAAGACCTTGTATGAGGCGCAACCTCATCAAGTTTGAGATGTGAGCGTTCCCCGGTTGAGCGGGCGCTCCGCTTTTTTACCGGAGACGAGAAATGGCCGTTCCTAAGAGAAAAACGTCGCCCTCGCGGCGTGGCATGCGTCGCTCCGCCGATGCCTTGAAGGCCCCGACCTATATCGAGGACAAGGATTCCGGCGAGCTGCGCCGTCCTCACCACGTTGACCTGAAGACCGGCATGTACCGTGGCCGTCAGGTCCTGAAGGTGAAGGCTGACGCGTAATTCCTACGCGACATGCGAGTATCAAAAACCGGCGCTTCGAGCGCCGGTTTTTTTATGCCCTGAAGCATCGGACCCAAAAGTGGATTTGCACTTTTGGGAACCATTCCGATGCTCCTTCTTAGAAGAGCGCATCGTGTGGACCGGAAAACCGGATCCACTTTTCCGCACGATGCGCGGCCCCCAGTCTCCTGATTTTCCAACACTTTTTACCCTTCGTTAAGCCTGAAGGCCGATCCTGCACCCTTGTTCTCCAGGACCGTCCCGACCTGCGACCCCTGCGTCGCCATCCTGGACCCGTGCGTATTTCCGAGGGTGAGCGTAATGGCAACGAAGCGGCAAGGCCCGATGGGGCTGTTCAGGGGAGCCTCCCGGCTGCCGCGCGAGAACCAGGCTGCGGCCTCCCGCCCGTCCGGCGCCAGCATCCTCTATGCCTGGGACATGATCACCGACGCTCTGACCTGGGGACCCGGCGCCGCCGAGGCCCTTCGGCTCCCATCGCGAGACCTACCCAAGACCGGTCAAGCCTTCGCGCAGCTGGTCGAGCCGGGCTGCGGCCTTGCCCGCCCCGATGCCATCGCGGCCGCGGAAAACCCCATCCATGCCTACGAGACCCGCTACGCCCTCCGGCTTGAACCGGACCGGGTGGTGATGATCGAAGATTCCGGCCGCTGGCAGCCGGACGTGCAGGGCCGTCCCGCTTTCGCACGCGGCCAGTTGCGCATCGACTCCGCCTCCGGCGCTCGGGACCTCCTGCCGGCGGTGCTAAGGGAGCGGTCCACGCTACTCTGCAGCATTCAGGACGCCATCAACGAGGCTGTCCGCGTCTCCCAGACCTGCACGCTCATCGTCGGTGCGTTGGACGGGGACGAAGCGGACGAGATGGCGGAGGTCGCACGCCGGCTTCGTCCGATGATGCGCCGCCCCGACCTTTTCGCGGCGCTCGGGCCGAACCGGTTTGCCCTGGCCCTCACCGGCTGCCCGGCCGCAGACGCCGCAGGCGCAATGCGCCGCCTGCACGGGCTCCTGCAGGATCATCCCGCCGGACCCTCGCTGCGCCTGGGGGCCGCCTGCGCACCGGACCACACCTTCAAGGCCACCAAGCTGCTGCGCTTTGCCGAGCAGGCCCTGATGGCCGCCGCGGACCGGGGTGAGGCCTCCGCTCTCTACAAGTCCCGTTCTGCAAAGCCCACACGGGTCGCCGAGCAGGCGCCCTTCGACTGGGTTGCTGCTCTCAACGACCGCAGCCTGATACTGGCCTGCCGGCCCATGGTGGATGCGCAGACCCGTGCGCCGATGTTGTCCCATGCCTGCGCCACGGTGGCGGGACGCGAAGGACGCATCGCTCCTCTCGGTCCCGCTCCGGCACTGCAGGAAGCGAATCTTCCCCTGCTCGTCGATGGGCGCATGCTGGAATTGGCCGCCGATCACCTGGCCCGGAATGCGGATCAGCGTCTGGCCTTGCCGGTCTCGGGCAAGACCCTTCAGGATGCCGAATGGCTGTCGATGCTGGCCGCGCATCTGGGTGCCCGCCCCGGCATCGAAGCTCGGCTTATCCTTGAGATCCCCGAGATCGCCCTCGTGGAATGCCGGCGCAATGTCGGCCGGCTTCATGCCATGAAGGCGCTTGGCGTCGGAATCGCGCTGACGGGCTATGGGGCAGGCCATGTGCCGCCAGAACACCTGCGGGTGCTGCCGATCGATCTCCTCAAGATCGATGGCGCCTTCATCCAGCCACTCAAGCGCTCCACGGACGACCGGCTTCATGTCCGCACCCTTGTCGACCGGGCTCAGCACATGGGCATCGCCACCGCGGCCGAATGGGTCGACGACGAAGCCATTGCCCGGCTGCTCGCCGCCTGGGGTGTGGATTACCTGCAGGGCGGATTGTTCGGCGAGCCCCAGGCCGTCGTGCAGCCGTCCGCGCTCCGGCAGATGCTGAAGAAGGCGCGGGGCTAGAGCATCGGGCCCAAAAGTGGATTTGCACTTTTGGGGTCGAACCCGATGCGTTCTTCCTAGATGATAGCCGTCAGGTCACTTGCTCGCCAGCTTGTCGAGCTTGGCCTGCATGTCGGCCATCTGCTGCTTCAAGGTGTTGAGGTCATCGGGCCCCTCTCCCTTAGGAGCGGGTTTTGCCTCGGGTGAGCTCCCGTTCGCCTGCGGGAAGGGCGAGAACATGCGCATGGCCTCGCTGAAGAAACCCATGTTCTTGCGCACCTGCTCCTCCATGGCCTGAAAGGCCGAGGGGCCGAAGGCCTGCGCCATCTGCTCCCGCAGCTTCTGCTGCTCCTGGGACAGATTGTTCATCGAGAACTCGAGATAGCTCGGCACCAGGGCCTGCATGCTGTCGCCGTAGAAGCGGATCAGCTGACGCAGCACCGTGACGGGCAGAAGGTTCGGCCCCTCCTTGTTCTCCTGCTCGAAGATGATCTGGGCCAGAACCGAGCGGGTAATCTCCTCGCCGGACTTCGCGTCATAGACCACGAAGTCCTCGCCCTTGCGCACCATGCCGGCCAGATCTTCCAGCGTCACGTAGGTCGAGGTGCCCGTATGATAGAGGCGGCGGTTGGCATATTTTTTGATGACCGTCGGTTGTTTGTCCGTCGCCATGTTGTCCCGATACGCTCCAGGGAAATCCACCGGGCCCGGCACCCTTCAGGATGTGGGCCTAAATTGATTATAGGCCTTATAACAGAGGTGCAAAGCGCCAAAAGTCTAAGGCTTCTTGAGAGTGGGTCGGATCATCCTATCCTTGACATCCCACCCTCTGGGGCTTTCATCGAGCAAGCACTACATAGATTCCAGCACCACACGGATCAGCACAGGAGACAGGCATGGCCGGAGACAGCATCGTCATCGTCGGAGCGGCACGCACCCCCGTCGGCTCGTTCAACGGAGCCTTCGCCAACACCCCTGCCCATGATCTCGGCGCCATCGCCATCAAGGCGGCTCTTGAGCGCGCCAAGGTCGACGGTTCGGACGTGGACGAGGTGATCCTCGGCCAGATCCTCACCGCAGCCCAGGGCCAGAACCCGGCCCGTCAGGCCGCTATGGCGGCTGGCGTGCCGCAGGAGAAGACCGCTTGGGCGCTGAACCAGCTCTGCGGCTCGGGCCTGCGCACGGTCGCCATCGGCATGCAGCAGATCGCCAACGGCGATGCCAGCATCATCGTGGCGGGCGGCCAGGAATCCATGTCGCTTGCTCCACACGCAGCCCACATGCGCTCCGGCACCAAGATGGGCGACTTCAAGCTCGTGGACACCATGCTGAAAGACGGCCTGATGGACGCCTTCCAGGGCTATCACATGGGCAACACCGCCGAGAACGTGGCCCAGCGCTGGCAGCTCACCCGCGAGGAGCAGGACCAGTTCGCCACCGCCTCCCAGAACAAGGCGGAAGCGGCCCAGAAGGAAGGCCGCTTCAAGGACGAGATCACGCCCGTCACCATCTCCTCCCGCAAGGGCGACATCGTGGTGGACCAGGACGAGTACATCCGCGCCGGCACCACGGTGGAATCGCTCGGCAAGCTGCGACCTGCCTTCTCGAAGGACGGCACGGTCACGGCCGGCAACGCCTCGGGCATCAATGACGGCGCCGCCGCCGTGGTGCTGATGACGGAAGCCGAGGCCCAGAAGCGCGGCCTCACCCCGCTTGCCCGCATCGCCTCCTGGGCGACTGCTGGCGTCGATCCGGCCATTATGGGCACGGGTCCGATCCCCTCCTCCCGCAAGGCCCTGGAAAAGGCCGGCTGGAAGGTTCAGGACCTCGAACTCGTCGAGGCCAACGAGGCCTTCGCCGCGCAGGCACTCGCGGTCAACAAGGACATGGGCTGGGATCCGTCCATCGTGAACGTGAACGGCGGCGCCATCGCCATCGGCCACCCCATCGGCGCATCGGGGGCCCGCGTGCTCGTGACCCTGTTGCACGAGATGGGCCGCCGCAATGCCAAGAAGGGCCTTGCCACTCTGTGCATCGGCGGCGGCATGGGCGTTGCCATGTGCCTTGAGCGCTGAAAACCTCTTTGAAGCTCCGTTAGGGAAATTACGGAGCTTCACCCTTCCACGTTCCGCCACATATCGTAAGCTATGTTGCAGGGCGGCCTGAATCGGGCCGCCCTGCAATGAATGGATCCCCAAGAGATCCGCAGAACGACCCTGGGAAGGAAACACAGCATGGCGCGCGTTGCATTGGTCACCGGCGGCACTCGCGGCATCGGTGCCGCGATTTCAACAGCCCTGAAGCAGGCAGGCTACAAGGTTGCAGCGAATTATGGCGGCAACGATGAAGCCGCAAACCAGTTCAAGGGTGAGACCGGCATTCCGGTCTTCAAGTTCGACGTGTCCGATGCGGCCGCATGCGAGGCGGGCATCAGGGCGGTCGAAGCCGAACTCGGCCCTGTCGACATTCTCGTGAACAATGCGGGCATCACCCGCGACGGCATGTTCCACAAGATGACCTTCGATCAGTGGTCGGCTGTCATCCGCACCAATCTCGATTCCATGTTCACCTGCACGCGTCCCGTCATCGACGGCATGCGTTCGCGCAATTTCGGCCGCATCATCATCATCTCGTCCATCAACGGCCAGAAGGGCCAGATGGGACAGGCGAACTACTCCGCGGCAAAAGCCGGCGTGATCGGCTTTGCCAAGGCGCTGGCGCAGGAGAACGCCAACAAGGGCGTCACCGTCAACGTGATCGCACCCGGCTACATCGCCACCGAAATGGTGAAGGCGGTGCCGGAAGAGGTGCTGAAATCGAAGATCCTGCCGCTCATTCCGGTGGGCCGTCTCGGCGAGGCGGAAGAGATCGCCCGCACCGTGCTCTTCCTGGCTGCCGACGACGCCGGCTTCGTCACCGGCTCGACCCTGTCGGTGAACGGCGGTCAGTACATGGCGTAAGCTGAGGCAGATCTCATCCAATTACACAACGCGGATGGTGCGCACTTCTTCCCTCCCCGCAAGGAGGAGGGAAGAAGTGCGCCTTCAATTCGTAATGTCGCTTCCCCGCTTCGCTTCGACCGGGATGACATGCTAGGTGGCGGTCATCATGACGACACGCACCGCCACCACCATCGGCCTGACCGCCATCCTGCTCTGGTCCATGCTCGCCCTGTTCACGGCAGCGACCGGCACGATCCCGCCGTTTCAGCTCAATGCCATGACCTTCCTGGTCGGCGGGCTTGTCGGCGTGGCGAGCTGGATTGCGCGCCCGCAGGGGCTTAAGGCGCTCCGCCAGAAGCCGGTCGTCTGGGCGTTAGGTGTCGGCGGACTGTTCGGTTATCAC
>JAJFBI010000501.1 GCA_020697385.1 Microvirga sp.
AGCGAATGCGGCTGCGCTCGTTCACTTCTTCCTCATGTTGCGGCAGCGCAAAGACCTCGTTTTAGCGCTGGCGCGCCGCGATATCCTGGACCGATATGCTGGCAAGGCTCTGGGTGGGCTCTGGGCGATCGCCAATCCGCTCCTTCTCATGGGTGTCTACGTCTTCGCTTTCACTGTCCTGTTCAGAGGGCGAGTCGGCGCAGAGGGCAGCGCCCTCGAATACACGGCTTACATCCTGGTCGGTCTAGTGCCGTGGGTCGCCATGACGGAGGTGATCGGACGTGCGCCGGAGGCCGTCACGTCGAACGCCAACCTGGTTAGGCAAATCGTTTTTCCGAACGAGCTGCTTCCGCTGAAGATCGCATTCGGAGCCCTGCCAACGTTCGTTCTGGGGCTCGCCGTAGCGCTCCTCGTCTGCGCCCTGACCGGACATGCCTCCGTCAAAGGCTGGGCGCTGCTGCCGATTCCGATCATCTGCTACTTCTTGATGTCAACCGGCTTTGCGTACCTACTCGCCGCTTTCGGCGTATTCGTGCGCGACATCAAAGAGATTGTCACGGTGATGCTCTCGATGGGGCTGTTCCTGCATCCGATCCTCTACCCGCCGGGGGTTGCGCCGGAAGCGCTCCAGCTCTTGTTCTATTTCAGCCCGATCAGCTACGTGCTCTGGATCTTGCGCGACGCGGCGTTTTATGGGGGTGTAACCGACCCGTGGGTTTGGATCGCCGCGGTCCTGCTTTCGGTGGGGATTTTCGCCGTCGGTTTTCGGGTTTACACCATTCTGCAGCCGAACTTCGGAAACGCACTATGACGCCCGGCGCCATTGCGATTCGGGACCTTTCTAAGTCCTACCGCTTGTACCCGCGCCCGGCCGACATGCTGGTCGAGGCGCTGACCGGCCGCAAGCGGCACACTGAATTCCGCGCGCTCGAAGGCGTCAGCTTCGAGATCGAGCCCGGGACGGTGCTTGGCATCATGGGCCGCAACGGGGCGGGCAAAAGCACGCTTCTGCGCATCATCGCCGGTACCCTGCCGAGCACAGGGGGAACGGTGTTCGAGCTCGGAGGACTCTGCATTGGCATGGCCCGGGCGGAGATCCGGGAGCGGTTCGACGAGATCGTCGCCTTCAGCGAGCTCGAGGAGTTTATCGACCGGCCGTTCGGCACCTACTCGACCGGCATGCAGGCGCGACTGACCTTCGCGCTTGCGACCTGCGTCGACCCCGACATCCTGATCGTTGATGAGGCCCTCTCGGTCGGTGACGCCAAGTTCCAGCTGAAATCCTTCGACCGCATCCGGGATTTTAAGAGCCGCGGCAAGTCGATCCTGCTTGTTACCCACAGTATCAACCAGGTGGTTTCGATCTGCGACCGTGCGATCCTGCTCGAGCGAGGGCGGATTCGCGCCGACGGCGACCCAAACAGGATCGGTCACGTGTACCACGAACTGCTTTTCGGCGGGCAAGCTGCGGGCGCGCAGGGCGGACGTGGCGAGGTCATCGAGGTGGACGACGGCTTGCATTTTGATTCAGTGGAGCAGCTGGTTCCGTCGACGGCGACGACGGCGACGACGGCGCGTCTGGTCGCGGCCGGCCGCGCTGCAGCCACGGCGAACGAGGTCTTGCAGGACAGCGCCGAGCTGAACGCTGCTGCGGATCCTGCGTCGGCAGCTCGACCGGGCGAGGGCACGCACAACAATGCGCTCTTCGCAGGCTTGGCAGCCACTCCCCGCGACACCCCCGATGTGAACCCTGTGCGAGAGCGCGAGCCCGGATCAACGGAGGCCGCCCGCGCCCACTCCCAGTCCTCAGCATCCCGCGAGCCGGACTCGCGCCTCGCGCCGAATTCCGGCTCCGATCTCCCGGCGCTATTGCCCGATACCGCTGAGGCAGACCGCCCCAGGGAATCGCACATCAGCGCGGAGAACAGTAAGGGAGAGCTTTTCCTGACTAAGCCGCCGGTGCTGGCGGCTGCGTCGGCACCCGTGCTGCCCGGAATGGCTGTGCCTGCCTCGGGCCGTGAAGAACTTAGAGCCCCGGAGCCATTCGGCGGGACCGGCGGTGATGGAAACGCCGCGGATGCGGCCGAGCCTGCGCGTTCGGGGAGTCATCGTTACGGCAACGGATGGGCGACCATTCTCGACGTACAGCTTGAGGACGAGAGAGGGGAACGCCCGATTTTAGTTAAGAGCGGCCACACCTACCGATTTGTCGTCGAGTTCGTCGCCCGCAAGCCGCTGCCGTCGGTCTGCATCGGATTCCTGATCCGAACCAGTTGGGGCATCGACCTCATCGGCACGGATACGCGGTTCCTTCCCTGTCCCGGATTGCCCGACCGCATGCGCCCGCCGGAACAATGCCGCGCTGTAATCGAGATTCCGCTTTCGCTCGCACCTGGGACATACTTCTTCACAATTTCCGTGGTTGGAACGGACGAGACTAAGTACGATCTTTGGTTTGATTGCCTGTCTTTCACTGTAGCACCGACGCCATTCCAGCTCTACACCACCTCGCTCTTAGGAGTTCCCATTAATTCCACAGCTAGATTGGTGAGGCAGTCTGTCAAGCATGCCCGAGCGCAGAAAGACTGAGCATCGTCCCCTAATTGCGCAGAGACTATCAGAACACCACTCAACTGGCCAACGCCGCACGCACCGGAGGCGAAGGCCGCTAGGTGGCTGATCAGCGGCGCTCCACCAAGCTCAGCGCGGGGATCACCGCCCGATAAGAGCGTCCGTTAGTCCTCGGGTCAGTCCCATCGGCGGTTGAGAAGTAGAGGGTGTCGCCCCAATGCGAATATGCGCCGCCGCCTCCCTCACGGATGAGGTCGTGAACCGTGTGAGGCGGACCAAGCAAGAACTCATCCTCGAACAGTGCCAAAGGCGATTGGATTGGATTGTCTAGGCTGTCGCCAAGAGTTGTGGCGGGAAGCGGATGAGCCCAAGCGCGGCCCCCCGCCTCCGAGGCCGAATCCAGAGGGACGCTAAGCGGCTCCGGCCCGGGAACGCGCCTTCCGCGGCGCATCTCATACGGAGGGAACCATCGCGGCCGCTGTCGGCTTCCGAGCCGGCCGCTGTAGAGTGACTGGATCGGCGCGGGGCGCTCGATGGCACCTGCCTTCTTCCGTGCGGCAAACAGCGTCAAGACGATGCGAGCGTCGCCAGCCCCGAGAAGACCCGTGCCGAAGGCGCCGGGTTGGATAGGGGCGACCAGCACGGTCGCGGACACAGCACGCGGCTCCAAGATCGTAGCGGCCGCCTCCAACATCTCGAACCCTGCGGCCGCGTAGTAGTCGAACATAAGCGTCGGGCCAAATTGGTAGAAGCCATGGTCCACCGCATTGCTCGTCGGGAGAATGTGCAGGGCGACACCCTCGTCTCGCAGCATGCGCGTGATGTTGGCGAGTGCATTCGGAACATGGAACACATGCTCGAGCGTCCCAATGTTGAGCACCACGCCGAAGCGGCGAGAAAGCGATGCCGGCAATTCTGGGCCGTTGAGATCGAATATGACATCGGCGCCCTCATAGTCGCTGACGTCCAGACTGACGAGTTCCTCGATGCCCAAGGCCGCGAAGTAGGCACCTGGTGGAGCAGGACCGTCGTCAGGATGTTTCCGGCCGAGCGCCAGAGCATATTCGCGCATCGTGAACGGGAGCGCGGCAACGCCCAAGGTCGCGGCTGGACCTTTTATTCCCCAGCGATCGAACCACTCGCTGAAAATCAGCGCCTGCTCAATGGTGATCCCCATCCGCAGCGTCTCCTAAGCCTACTGCGTTCAAAATGCGCGATGTGCGCCTTAGGCCGTGCAGCACTATCGCTCAACCGAATGGTGAATGAGTTCGCGACGTGACGCTCCGGTCGGATCGGCGGGTGCTAGCTTTTGCGCCTTCTGCCTTCGTCAGAAAGGATGGCTAGGGGCCGCTGGTACTGGCCGAACCAAGTCCCCCATTTGTGAACCCCTAGGTCTAGCACAAAGCCGGCATCGGCCGCCCGGGCGATCCAGTCGCGCACTTCAAGGTCCTTGCTTGGGCCGGTCGCAATGATGAAGTCGTGGAGAATGATCATGCAATCGTCTGATAGGAATCGCTCGTAGATGTCGAAGTGCTTCTTAACCTTGCCATTCGCGTCGATCACGAGAAGATCGACTTGAGAGCCGTCGAGGAGACGCTCTACGGACGCTACCACACCCGGTGCGTCCAGCCTTGGACGACATGCGCCACGTCCTTAAGCCCGAAGCGGTGGATATGCCCTGAAGGTCGGATACGATATCTAAACTCGGGTTCTGATGATGGTCGTAC
>JAJFBI010000502.1 GCA_020697385.1 Microvirga sp.
CTGATCGGTTTTCTTCTGCTGGCGGGCGCGGCAGCCTATGCGCAGACCCTGACGGGTTTCGCCTTCGGTCTCATCACCATGGGCGGCGTCGGACTGACGGGACTTCTGTCACTGCCCGATGCCGCCATGATCGTGAGTGTGCTGACCCTGGTGAACGCCTCGCAGATGCTGCTGAAGGGCTGGCGCGATGTGGCGTGGCGGGAGTTCGGCTTCGTCATGGCCGCCAGCATCCCGATGCTCTTTGTCGGCTATTGGCTGTTGGAGTGGCTTGCCGGGACCCGTGCCGATCTCCTGCGCCTCATCCTTGGGATTGTGATTATCGTCTCGAGCTTGCAGCTAGCGCGAAAGCCCGAGCCTCTGGCAAAGCAGTCTAGGGACGGATCGTTTCTCTTCTTCGGTGCCATTGCCGGCGTTATGGGAGGAATGTTTTCAACAGCCGGGCCGCCGCTCGTCTACCATTTCTACCGCCAGCCCATCGCTCTGGTGGTGATCCGGGAAACCCTCGTCACCGTCTTTGCTCTCAATGCCGTCTTCCGGATCGGCCTCGTGGTCCTCTCCGGCGATCTTCCCTCCGGTTCGAACCTCACAGGTCTTCTCGCCATCCCGGCCGTCATGGGCGCGACCTTTGCAGCGCGGCGCTGGCCCCCACCTGTTCCGGCAGCCACCATGCGCCGCGTCGTGTTCATTCTCCTCTTTCTCTCGGGTATCTCGCTCGGCGCGCCTGCCGTCATGCACCTGTTGGAAGCCGCGACATGACACTTGCTGGGTTGTGGAGGGTACCGCCTCGTTGGTCGATCAGTCGCCGGGTCGGAACCATTCACCGTGAGCGCCATTCCTCTGTGAAGCTTGATGGAGGCTCCGATGCCCGACGAGAAGATCGATCAGAAGCGCCCTGTGGATGCGCAGACCGAGTCCAAGCCGACCCAGCAGCGGCATGTGGACGACACGGTCGACGATAGCTTCCCTGCGAGCGACCCGCCGGCCTGGACCACGTCCGCATCGAAAAGCGTTGCGGCGGAGTGCGAGACCGAAGCACTGAACGAAGCGCCTGTGCCTCCAGGACAGGGACTTGACGAGGGTCTGTCAGCCACCCTCCGGTCAACAGCCGAGCAGGCAGCCGATAGAGCCCGCGATCTCTACCAGCGAAGCCGGACCTACTTGGAGCAAGGCAGGCGCTATATGCCGGAAGCCGAGCGTTATTACCGGCACGGGGCTGACACCATCGGCCGTCCCGTGCAGGAGCATCCGGTGGCTGCTCTCCTTGTCATCGGAGCGCTTGGCTGTGCCTTGGGGTGGATGCTGGGCCGGCGCATGTCCGATACCCCTCCCTCACGGCTTTGGCACGCAGGGTCCAACCGTCGCTTCCGCGATGCGCAAGCGTGGCGACCGGCACCCCGGTCAAGCTCCATGGGTGGCCATTTCCATACTCATGACAACGTCGAGGCGGCCAGCCACACGAATAACAGCTTCTGATGTATTTCAATTCGATCGAAGCGGAGATCCCCGCCCGTCTCGGGTGATCATCCCTTCGGTCTATTGAGAATCTTTCCAAATCAGCCGACTGACGCTGACTTCATGCTTTCTTGAGCGCGTCCGGCTTGTGAGCGGCAAGCTTTCCCGACTTGTCGCTCTTCACGATGTATTCGGGGTTCTCCTTCGAGGCCGACACCTTGTGGCCTTTGATCTGCGTTGGGCTGGTCTGCTTCTTCACAACCTTGCCAGTGCTGTGGCCTCCCGAAGAATCCCAAGTTACCTTGTCGCCGGTCTTCAGTGACTTCGTCATGACTGTTTCCTCTCGTAAGATAAGGTTCAGTCGGCAACTCGGTCCTGCGGACTCCGTTCCACATGGTGCCACCCCGTTAGGCACCAGCCAGTATCGACGATGCGTAAGGCTTGAAGGGGGTATGCTTGCCTTCAAGAGTGCTTGCCGGAGTGAGTTCTCATTTCCAATAGTCCACTCCGCTTCTCGTTCCTTGGATCCAATATTGCGGCTCATAGGACGTGAGCGGGAGTTGCTTCACGACGAGGTAGGTGTTCCGGCTCGGCCGCAGAGGGCATGCCGGAACAACGGCTTGGCCGACTTCGAACTTATGGATCATGGCAGGCTCCATGAGGCCACCAATCGGCCTTCGTCGCCTGACGAGGGCTCAAGTCCTTAAAGGAGGTTCGGGGTCAAAGTTCCATGCTTGGCCGTCGTTCAGGCAGGAACCTTCCAGATTTCGTCGGCGTATTCGCGGATCGTGCGATCGGACGAGAACCAGCCGACCCTGGAGGTGTTCAGCACGCTGGCACGGGTCCACACGAACGGCTCCTGCCACAGCTCATCGACCCGGCGCTGGGTTTGCCAGTACGAGTCGAAATCGGCGGCCACCATGAAGGTGTCGTCGGACGACAGGGCATGGACGAGGGAATCGAACCGGTGGCGGTCATCCGGCGAGAAGGTTCCAGCCATGATCATGTCGATGGCTCTCTCAAATCGAGGCGACCAGCCCGCCCGGTCGCGGTGCATCCCGGCTTTGCGGTAGGTCTCGACCTCTTCGGCCGTCATGCCGAAGATGAAGATGTTGTCGGGGCCGACACATTCGCGGATTTCGATGTTCGCTCCATCGAGAGTTCCAATGGTGAGGGCGCCGTTCAGGGCAAGCTTCATATTGCCTGTGCCGGAGGCTTCCATGCCGGCCGTGGAGATCTGCTCCGACAGGTCCGCCGCGGGGATGATGGCTTCAGCCAGGCTGACATTGTAGTTGGGAAGAAAAACAACCTTCAGACGGCCGGCTACGACAGGGTCCGAGTTGACGGTGTTCGCAACGTCGTTGGCGAGCTTGATGATCAGCTTTGCCCGGTGGTAGCTGGCTGCCGCCTTGCCGGCAAAGATCTTGACCCGTGGCATCCAGTTCCGCTCAGGCTCTGACCGTATGGCATCGTAGAGCGCGATCACTTCCAGGATGTTGAGCAATTGCCGCTTGTATTCGTGGATGCGCTTGATGTGGACGTCGAACAATGCTGTGGGATCGATCTGTAAGCCTGTCCGCTCAGCCACGATCCTAGCCAGGTTGAGCTTCGATGCACTGCGCTGCGTTCTGAACCGATCCTGGAAAGCGCTGTCGTCGGCCAGCCTTTCCAGTTTGATCAGGGCTCCGGGATCGTCCAGGACGGCCTCACCCAGTTCCCGCGTCAGGAGTTGCGTCAGTTGTGGGTTCGCTTGATGCAGCCACCTGCGGAAGGTGATGCCGTTCGTCTTGTTGACGATGCGGCCCGGGTAAAGGGCGTTCAGATCGCGGAACACGGTCTGGCGCATCAGGTCGGTATGGAGCGCCGACACCCCATTGACCTTGTGAGCGCCGATGAAGGCGAGATGGCCCATGCGCACATACCGGCCCTGGCTCTCGTCGATCACCGAGACGGACTTGATGAGTTCCACATCGGCCGACCGGCGGATCAGCGGCTCCAGATGCAGCCAGTTGATGTGGTAGATGATCTGGAGATGCCGCGGAAGAAGCCGCTCCATCAGCGATACGGGCCAGCGCTCGAGGGCCTCGGGCATGAGGGTGTGGTTGGTGTAGTTCAGCGTCCTAGTCGTGATGGCCCAGGCGGTGTCCCAGTCAAGATGGTGTTCATCGACCAGAAGGCGCATCAGCTCCGCCACGGCGAGCGCCGGGTGCGTATCGTTGAGCTGGATTGCTGCGTGGTCCGGCAGGGTGTGGAGATCCCCATGCAATCGGGTGTGCCGGGCCAGCAGATCCTGCAGGGAGGCCGAGGTGAAGAAGAATTCCTGGCGCAGGCGCAGTTCCCGTCCAGCCTCCGTCTCGTCGCCCGGATAGAGTACCCTGGAGATCGCTTCCGCCCGAGTCCGGTCGGCGAGGGCGCCGACATGGTCGCCTGAATTGAAGGCTTCGAGCTGCAGCGGCTCGGCAGCCCGAGCCGACCAAAGTCTCAAGGTGTTGACATGGCGTCCGCGCCAGCCGACCACGGGGGTATCGAAGGCGACGGCCTGAACAGCGTCGGCGGGCCTCCAGACGAAACCCGCAGGGCCCTCCAAGTCGGGCACCTGCTCGACGAAGCCGCCGAATGGCACCTGATAGACCAGATCCGACCGTTCGAACTCCCACGGATTGGCCCGGATCAGCCAGTCCTCGGGAAATTCCTGCTGCCAACCGTCACGAAGGCCCTGGCGGAACAGGCCGTGCTCGTAACGGATCCCATAGCCGTAGGCCGGGACCTCAAGACTCGCCATACTCTCCATGAAGCAGGCGGCAAGCCGACCGAGACCGCCATTGCCAAGGGCGGCGTCCGGCTCGATCGCCCGAATGCGATCCAGATCCACACCGAGGCCGGCGAGGGCATCCCTCGCACAATCGGTCAGGCGAAGATTGTTCAGGGTGTCGGACAGGAGGCGCCCGATCAGGAATTCCAGCGAGAAATAGCAGACGTGCTTGTGACCTGCCTGATTCAGCCCTTTGGACGCCATCCAGCGGTCCATGGCGCGGTCGCGCACGGCCAAGGCTGTTGCGGTGAACCAGTCGTGGTCGGTCGCATGGGCCGGGTTCGTGCCGACATCATAGGTCAGCTTTGTCAGGATGGCCTGTTGAAACGCGTCCGTTTCGGTGCGCTCTGCCGACTGCGCCGTCTCGCTCACCGCATAGGTGGGCTCAGCCTCATCACGATGAATGGAGGAGGGCAATAGGCCTTGATCGAAACTCTCCACAGACAACCCCTGGTCTTTAATTATCAAGCAAGAGACGATCTCGCCTGTATTGTGTCGGCATTCTTTTAACAAACCGATAGCAACTTCAGAATGATACTCAACAATAGTTATCAAATTACCCAGAGGGCGTGACGCCGCGCCGCAGTCCAAAGCAGGTTTTCCTTTAGGCCAAGCTTCCTCTAGTAAGATGTAGCTGCTCCCACGGCTTATTTCTCGGCGGTGGGAACTGCCTCTGGTTCGGATGGTTTAACCTTCACCATTCGTTCAAGGTCAGGCCATGGCCGACATCCCAGACATTACGCGAGAAGCACAGGATCGGGCGGCTCCGCCCCCGTTGGAAAGCCGGCTTGAAGTGCCTGCCCCTTCCGGACAGAAGGCGAAGAGATCGCCTCGGACGGGCTGGCGCAAGAGGCAAGCTCCCTCTTCGTCTCAGCAGCGCTTGGTCGTGGTTTCAAATCGCGTTCCGCTGCCTAAGGATGGCGCGGGCAAAGCCGGCCAAAGCCGGCGGACTGACTGTCGCGCTTGAGGGAGCGCTGAAGCGGAGCGGCGGCCTCTGGTTCGGCTGGTCCGGCGAGACGGTCGAAAATCCCTCCGATCAGGCCAAGGTTTCACAGGCCGGCAACATCACCTTCGCGGTGATGGATCTCTCCCAAAAAGATTATGACGAATACTATGCGGGCTTTGCCAATCGTGCCTTATGGCCGGTCTGTCACTACAGGCTCGATCTCGTGCAGATCGAGCGGCAGGAGCTTGAAGGTTACTTCCGGGTCAACCGGGCCTTTGCAGCCTCTCTCGCGCCGCTGCTGCGGCCTGATGATGTGATCTGGGTTCATGACTATCATTTCATTCCTCTAGCGGAGGAACTCCGGCGGCTGGGCTTCAAGAACCGGATCGGCTTCTTCCTGCACATTCCATGGCCGCCGTCGGATGTGGCCAGCGCCCTGCCGGCTTATCAGCAGCTTCTTTACGGCTTCGGTGCCTACGATCTGGTTGGCTTTCATACGCCACAGGATGCCGAGAACTTTCAGCGCTGTCTGGTCCGCGAGGACATCGGTTCGCCGACCGGAACCGGGGAGCATCAGATAGATGGTCATAGGCTTCGGATCGGCGCCTTCCCGGTCGGGATTGATACCGAGGGCTTCGCACGGACGGCCGCCAATGCCGGGCAGAATGCTCTTGTGCGCCGAACCCAGGCAAGCATGGGAGATCGGGACCTGATCATCGGGGTAGACCGGCTCGACTACTCGAAGGGATTAAAGCAGAGGATCGAAGCGTTCTCCTGCTTCATCAAATCCAACCCGGACTTTCGCAACCAGGTTACTTATATTCAGATCACGCCGAAATCGCGCTCGGATGTTCCAGAGTACCAGCGGATGCAACGCGAGATTGCAGAGCAGGCCGGCTGGACCAACGGAAGCCTCGGCGAGGTGGATTGGACCCCAGTCCGATATGTCAACAGAACGGTCGGACATGCAGCCCTTGCAGGATTATACCGTATGTCTCGCATCGGTCTCGTGACCCCGTTGCGGGACGGCATGAACCTCGTTGCAAAGGAGTTCGTCGCGGCTCAGCAACCGGAGAATCCTGGCGTCCTGATCCTGTCGCGCTTTGCAGGCGCGGCGCACGAACTCGACGGTGCTATTCTCGTCAATCCCTATGATACGGAAGCGTGCGCTTCTACCATCGCACGGGCTCTCCGGATGCCGCTGGAGGAGAGGCGGGAGCGTTGGGAGTCGATGATGGCACGATTGCGGAACAACACAGTCGAAGCGTGGTGCCAGCACTTTCTCTCCACCCTCACTGACGTCTCGAACGAGAGCCCGGGACCGCATTTCTCTACAACCGCAGAAAATGGACGGTATCCCTTCTCCGAAGGTGCGCCGGCTTAGGTTTGCTGCCGTCTTTCCCGCTGTGCCGGATTGTGTAGGACAGATCCTGTGAGCGAGCCACAGGTGAACTGGATTCCGCAGGAACCAAAGGCAAAGGGGGGCTGTTTCTGACAGGGAGACTCTGCCGGTCAAGTTCTCGGTCCTTCCGAGACCGGTGATGAGCTCGCCTCAGGTTGATCCAATTGAACAGCGACAGGGCCGAACCGTGTCACCAGCAGACAGCCTCCTTGTAAGCTCCCAGAAGGCACGGACAAAAAGTACGAGCCAGAAGGCTCCTCGGATTTATTACGTGCACCCGCTGCTGGTCGGGCCCTTGAACAATTGGGATGATATCTTCGATCATGCCGCCTCTCTGGGCTTCGACACCATTCTCATGGCACCGCCGTTCGAGCCGGGACATGGCGGCAGCATCCTCCTGCCACGCGACATGACCCGGCTTCACCCGGACCTTGGTGGCGGCGAGGCGGCCGAGGGTGTTGCACGGCTTGCTGAGAAGGCCGGCTCCCGCACCCTCACCCTGGCACTCGACCTCGTCATCGATCGGGTGGCCGCCGACAGCGACTTCGCCCGCGAACTCGGACTCACCGCCTCAAGCCCGGATACGTTCGATCCCCGCCAAGACCCTGCTGAAAGGGAAGCGGTCCTCGTCCCGTTCGACGACGTTGATCGAGACGATCATCCCCATCTCAGGATTCTGGGCCAGCGACTGCGGAACCTCACGCAAGCGGGGGTCTCCGGCTTTCGCTGTCTCCACTGGGACAG
>JAJFBI010000503.1 GCA_020697385.1 Microvirga sp.
CGAGTTCTACGCCTCCTTCGACCTGCCGTCCCGCCTCGATCGGCTGCAGCCCCTCGTCGACGCCTTCGCACACCGCTTCAACCACCACAGGCCACATCAAACCCTTGGACAAACTCCAGCCCAGTACCTCAAATCCGTCAGCGCCGGAGAGCCCCGGACGTCTCACATGCGCTGAACCAGGTCACCGGCTTGACTCCGAATTGCTCATCCGCTTCATTGCGGGTTGTGGATCCGGATGCGTGCATCTGTCGGAGGCTGTAATGCGTGAACTTCTTCTCGCTTGCGCCGTGATCGCCATAACCTGCGAACCGAGCGCTTCTCAAACGCGACAACCCCCGGCTCAAGCAGCAGAACAGCTGCAAACATTCGGCGCAGTTCGGCTGATTGTTCGAGTCGCGCCAGTGCCCGCGATTGGGGGTCTGTCGGCACCGTCGGCAGCAGAGATCGCCACCGAGACGGTAAGTGCCGCCAATCTGATCGAAGTGCAGCTTCTTGCTCCTCAGTTGGCGAGAGCAGTCGTACGCGAACAGGGTCTTGCGGAAATGCTCAGCAATCAGAGGGTCACCGAGGTGTACGTGGATACCTTTGCCGAGCCTTATCTGCAGGAAAGTTTGCCGATCATCAACGCGCAAAGAGTATGGGCGCAGGGCAACATCGGATCCGGTTTTGCCGTCGCGGTACTGGACAGCGGGGTTGATCGTGCACACGTCGCGCTCGCAGGAAAGGTCGTGCAGGAAGCCTGCTTCTCATCCAACGACGCAGCTTTTGGCTCTGAGACTTTGTGTCCGAGCGGCCGAGAAGAGGAGATCGGCTCGGGTGCAGCGATTCCCTGCCCAGCGCAGATCCGAGCATGTGATCATGGCACTCATGTCGCTGGCATCGCAGCCGGGGCGGCGGGGCTCCACAACAATCGGGCTATTTCGGGAGCGGCTCCGGGCTCACCCATCATTGCTATTCAGGTCTTCTCGCGGTTCCGGAACCCAAGGGTATGCGGCAGCGCTTCGCCCTGCATCCGTTCGTGGAGTTCGGATCAGATCAAGGCCCTTCAGCATGTGCGGACGATTTCGGCCCAGCGACCCGTCGCGGCGGTGAACATGAGTCTGGGCTCCGGCCGAGCGACCACCACATGCGACGAGAACCCAATGAAGGCGGATATCGATCAACTGCGGCAACTCGGAATAGCGACCATCATCGCTGCGGGAAACGATGCTTTTCCTGACGCACTTGGGGAGCCCGCTTGCATTTCAACTGCAATCAGCGTTGGCGCCACCAACGATGCGGACCAGATCGCGACCAGCTTCTCAAACCGGGCCGCGTTCCTGTCGGTTATGGCTCCGGGAGATGATATCATATCGACAGTGCCAGGCGGCTACGGCTTGAAGGCAGGTACATCTATGGCTACGCCTCACGTCGCCGGAACTTGGGCGTTGATACGTACCGCGCAGCCGCAGGCTTCGGTCGATCAGATCCTGGCCGTCCTAAGGAGCACGGGAAAGGCCATCCGGGACCCTTCCGTGACGGCGAACAGTTATCAACGGATCAATGCGGAGGCCGCGGTTCAAGCGATTCGAGGCACGGTGTCCCCGGCCGGCGCTGGTACGCCGGTTCCAGGAACCGGAGTCACTAGCTCCAGTGGGGCTCCGGCGCCAATCGCCGGTGCAGCCGAGCGTGTTATCATCCCTACACCGCCAGGCACTAAAGCGGGCGATCTACTGAATGCGATCGAGCCGAGTAAGGCGGGTAACGCACCGATCACAATCAACTCCCTGCCCGGTCCTAACAATCGGTTTTCGATCACCGCGCCCCGTGATGCGATCCAGGACCTTCGTGCAAAAGGGTTTGCACCTGTTCCACAAGGGCTATCCGCGCCGCAGTAGGAGATGACAGCTAGCCGCTTGCTCACTCCGTGGGCTTCCACGGGCATGTTTTTACAATTCCGCTATCGGCAACAAGTGGCGATCGATGATGATGTGGTACAAGCCGGGAGAGCTCATCGCAAAGCTGCGCCGGGTTAATGGTTTTGATCTCGCCGGCGAGAGACGATCCGAGGAGCTCGCGCACTTCCTTCTCCAGCTTGCGCCGCCTTGGCTATGAGGACGCCGCCGCTCGAGGAGCAGCGCTCGGAGATGGTTGATCAGAGCCGGTCCGCTCCGCCACCGGCCCTCACGCGCACGTGCAGGGACTGCATGTCCGACTGCGCCTGGCTCTTCGCGCCGATCGGGCGTTGGCTCACCCCGCTGGCCCACCGTCAGTTGAGAACGGTCGTGGTGGGGCTCACCAACACAAGCTTGACGCGGATCTGCTGGACCGTGCTCCATGCGGGCGGGACTAGCAGAGGCTATGAGCTGAGCGGTTGGCTTGGCCGGGGATGAACTCACTGGAGGATGAGCTAATGACGCCACGCACCGAAAGTTCGGGCAACCCGGAAGCTAGCACGCTCAGCCTAGAGGAAGCTGTCGAAAGGATCGATGTCGGCGCCCAGCCGGATCCCGATGATATGGATATGACGTCGCCCGAGGCCTTGTCCGGAACGGCGTCGGTCGACCTTTCACAAGTAAAGTGGCCGTCCAACGATAGGAATGCCCCCGATTACGCCTATGTCGCGGACCAACCCGATCCCGGCCGCTTCCTGTTAACGCCTGATGCGATGGAAATGCTGCTGAAACTTAACCGCTACGCACCGGATCGTTCAAACCAGACAATCGCCTTCGCGCTGCGGGGCGCCACCTTGCATTCGGGCCATGAGATTGAGGGGGTTGACGAAGTCGAACTCCAAAGCGTACGTCCCGACCACAGGAACCTCCGTTGCGTGATCGGCTATTATTTTACCGGCACGCACAAACTTTCCGTCTTTTCCGGGTCAACGGTACCCTGTCGGCGAGCGATTTGGGGTTTCGTAAACGGCCTCGATCCTGCAAACATGCTGCCTACTGGGCTCCACAGCTTATACGTGTGGCGGCACAAAAGACTGCGCCCTGCGCTTCGAATGGGGCGGTCGAGCGTAGACCCAGAAACGGGCGCTCAGGCGGCAGTGCTGCGCACCACGAACGACATGATCGTCGGAACGCAGGACCCTTTCGATCTTTCTGTTCCGCTGGATAATGTTCATTGCTCTTTTTTTCTCAACGAAAACAGCTTCTTGGGGGCAAGCTTCTCCTCTTGGGGCTGCTTGACGGTTCGGGGCGAGAAAACCCCCGGCCAGCAATGGAAGAAGTTCCAGAAGACGTTGGAGGATCTTGGCGCGCGCACGCGCGTCGATATGGTGCTCACCACAGGCAAGGACATTGCTCTCATTGATGCCGGGCAAGGGGACCCGGCATCGCTCGAGGAAAGAATGGGTGCCCTTCGCCGAGGATCGCAGGGATCCGAGGTCAAGCGCCTTCAGGAGAAGATTGGATTCGAGGGGGGCGCG
>JAJFBI010000504.1 GCA_020697385.1 Microvirga sp.
GTCGGGATGTCGTGGTTGAACCACTGAAGATTGGCCCGAACTTGATCTGGAGCATTGGGGCCAGCAATCACCGAAGCGACCGCAGGATGCCCGAGCGGAAACTGGAGCGCAGCTGCCCCTAACGGCACAGCGTGACGCTCGCAGACGAGCATCAGTTTCCGAACCCGCTCTCGGATGTTTTCCGAAGCGGTGGAATACCCATAAGTGGCTCCCGGTACCGGCCCACTGGCGAGGATTCCTGACGCGAAGGGCGCTCCGACGATGATCGAAACGCCGTGAGAGATGCAGAGCGGTAGCTCCTCCGCGAGCGCGTCCTGGCTGAGCAAAGTGTACGGCATGGCCAGCAGGAAGAAATCGATCGGGTATCGGCTTAGGAACTTCGGGATCATGCCGGGCCGATTGACACCGGCTCCGATCGCCTTGATCTCGCCACTTGCCTTCAGCGAAGCGAGCACTTCGAAGCCACCCCCATCTGACAGTTCCCGAAAGCGCTGTTCAACTCCTTCGGCGCTCTTCTGGTGCCCCTCGTCGATGTCATGGATGAGCAGAGCATCCACCGAGCTGAGCCCCAGCCGGAGCAGGCTCTGCTCATAGGAGCGGCGAACGCCCTCTCGCGTGTAGTCGAATTGAGGGCAGAACGGCAACCCGCCGCGCCAGCGCTGTTGGCTGGGATGATCGGGATCGGCGCAGCGCGAGTACACCCTCCCGATCTTGGTACTCAGGAGAAACGAATCTCGCGGCTTCTGGCGGAGAACAGCCCCAAATCTGAGCTCGCTTTTTCCATTTCCGTACCAAGGGGAGGTGTCGAAGTAATCGATCCCAGCATAGTATGCGCACTCAATTGTTGATAGCGCTTGACTCTCCGGGATGGCCCTTGTGCTGTCGCCGAGCGTTGCTCCGCCCAACCCGAAAGCCGGCACCTGAAGGCTGGTGTTCCCGATCTGGCGTCGCCGCATATGGATCACGAAGCGTGCCCTCAGCTCGAGATCAGGTCTGGACGATTAGGCCATAAACCCGAGCTGCCGTCCGGCTGAACAGGGCAGCTTTCTCCTCGTACGACGCGCCTTCAGCGATACGCTTAAAGGCGTTCCACAGCACGGGATAGCTGCATGTACCCTTATCGACTGGAAAATTGCTTTCGAACATGCAGCGATCCGCTCCGAACGCCTCGATGCAGGTCTCAATGTAGGGTCGCCAGGCAGTGGCCAGCTCTTCGGAAGAGGGCGGCCGCTGCCGGGCTCCGAATTGGAAGCCGAAGATGCGCATGCCTAGCCCACCAAGCTTAATATGTACGTTCGGGCAGGTCGCGAGCTCCAGGATCCTAACCCTCCATTCAGCGAGAACCTCGTCCCGCTTCTCACTGTACGGCCCGATGCCGATCGCCCCGCCGGTGTGGTTCAATATGATCGGAACGTCGGGCAACTCGCGAGCCAGCTCAACAAGCTCAAAGAGCTGCGTGTGATACATGTAAGCGTCGAAAGACAGCCCCAGCCGACCTACCGTCGCGAGTCCCTGGCGAAACTCGGATTGGCGAAGGAGCTCCGGGGGCGGATTGGCGAGTGAGCCGCGTGCTGCCGGATTCGGGTGCCAGGCTGAGATCTGTCGGACGCCCCGCACCCGACCGCCGCTTATGGCGATGTACTGCTCAAGCACCGAGGCAACGCGCTCGCCGAGGAGGAGGTCGCCATAGGCAACGATGCCCGCGCAGACTTGGGACTCGCCGTAAGCGCCGCTGGCACTCATGGCGGCTGCGCCATTCGCGAACTCTACCTCACCAAGCGCACGCAGCTCTGATGGGCCATTCTTGCGGTACATCGCCCCGCACTCGACGAACACGGTGGCGCAGATGTTGTGGCCGCTCTGGAGGTCCTTGAGGAGGTCAAAGAAGAAGTAGCGGCTTTCCGGCCGATCCCACAAGTGGTGGTGAGGATCGACGATCGGCAATTCGGGCTCGAGGACTGGCTCGTCATGCAGAGAGAGCCAATCGGGACGGACCGCGAAATGCGGGTTCGGAGCATCGAGGGTGACACTCATCCTGTGTCACTCGCAGCTGCGGATGCTAACGCGCACTATTCAGCGGCATGGCGTGCGGTGCTGGACAGTCGGTCGATCACCATCCGGGTCACGTCTGTGGTGGTCGCCGTTCCGCCAAGGTCTCGGGTCAGTCCGTTCGATGTCGCCATCGCTGCATCGACGCCATTCTCCATTTGATTTGCAGCCGACAGGAGGCGCTCATCAGCGTGGCGCTCGCCCAGCCACTGCAGCATGGATGCGGCCGACAGAATCGTTCCGTAAGGGTTGGCGATGTTCTGGCCAGCGATCGTCGGAGCAGATCCGTGCGCAGCTTGAAAGAAGCCGTGGCTGTCGCCGAGCTCCGAGGATGGTGACATACCCATGCTGCCAACCGTAGCAGCAGCCAGATCCGACATGATGTCACCGAACATGTTCTCCATGACGATCACGTCGTAATACTCAGGGCGCTCCAGCAGATACACGGTCATGGCGTCTGCATAAGCGTAGTCGGCTTCGATGTCCGGATTTTGTTCAGCAACCTCGTTGAAGACCCGACGGAAGAAGGCATACGTACGCAGCACGTTGGCCTTATCACAGACGGTCACCCGCTTTTTGCCGTCTCCTGGCGCGCCGTTCCGCTTGCGCGCCAGCTCGAAGGCGGTTCGGCAGATCCGCTCGATGCCTTTGCGCGTTACTACAAGCGAATCCACCGCCACCTCATCGCGAAGGTTGACCCCATTGCCACGGGCCGCGTACAGGCCCTCGGTGTTCTCGCGGAGGATGACGTAGTCGATATCGCCGGGTTTGCGGTCACGCAGGCGCGATGTCACTCCTGGGCGCAGCTTGATCGGTCGAACATTGGCGTACAGATCAAGCCGAAAACGGAGTTGCAGGCCAAACTCGATGCCAGTCTCGGTACCGTCTGGATAGGTCACCCCCGGGAGACCAGCTGCACCGTGAAGGATTGCGTCAGACCTCTTGCAACCCTCAAAGGTCTCGTCCGGGAAGGCCGTGCCAGCTTTGAGGTAGTGATTGGCGCCCGCCGGATACTCAACGAATTTCAGCGAGTTCGAGACTGAGGTCGCCTTGAGGACGTCGATGGCGGCCTGGCAGACCTCCGGGCCAATGCCGTCCCCATGCACCACCGCAATTTCGTAGGTTTTCACTCTCGCCCCCATAACAACGGCGCTCAGGCTCGGCTTCCATTCACCCCCGTATATCGTCCAATATACCTGGCTACAAGCTTGAGAGGTTGAAGCTCTCGACGAGGGAATTTTCACGAGAGCCGCCAAAGCCGACCCAGTACCTCTCGTCCCCGGACGAACGGGCCCGTTGCTATGCTGCACTGCCCGGGCGTTAGTTGTGTCACGCGCGTCGGGGCGGCGGCCCGGACAAGCCCTCGTTAAGTTCGTTAAGAACGCCTTGGCCGATTGGGATGCCGTTCTGCCTCCGCTCTGCAAGCCACAAATGCTCGCGTTCACCAGGCAGGTAGATCCGGTCGACACCCGGCGCGCGCCGAGCCTGACGTATTTCGCCTATCGCCTTGTCCATCCGCGTCCGGTAGACCTCCAGCTCCTCGAACAGCGCGACCGGCAGGACGCCGAACAGGTGGCCGATGTTCTGGGGGCGCTCGAGATCCTCATACATGTGGGTCACCTCCGACCCAAAGAACGCGCCGGACAGCATGCTGCTGAGGAGCCCGATCATGAGTGTCAGGGAATAGCCTTTAGGGCCACCCACCGGCTGCACGAAACCTTTCAGAGCCTCGACCGCGTCCGTGGTCGGCTGGCCGTCCGGGCCGACCGCCCAATCCGACGGAATGGGCGTACCCTCTTTCGCAGCCACAATGATCTTTCCGCGGGCCGCGACGGAGCAGGCCATGTCGAGCACGACCGGCTTCTCGGCGCCGGCCGGCATCGCGATTGCAAACGGATTGTTGCCGAGCATCGCCTCGGCGCCGCCCCAGGGCACCATGTGGTTGATGCCCCCGATCGTGAAGCTGAAGCCGATCATGTCGTGCGGGCATGCCATCTGAGCATAGTACGCTGCCGCCCCGTAGTGATTGCTATTGCGGGTCGACGCGAACACGCAAAGACCCTGCTTCGCTTTTCCGATCGCGAGTTCCATGGCGCGCATGCCGACGAGCTGGCCCATGCCGTTGTCGCCATCAATGAGGAGGGACGTCGGCGTCTCGCGCACCACGCGCACCCGCGGCCTCGGGTTCGTCGCCCTAGCGGCGAGGCGCTCGACATAAATCGGCAGGCGCACCACCCCGTGCGACTCGACTCCCCGCAGATCCGCCTCGACGAGGTTGTCAGTGATCTCGCGGGCCTCGGGTTCCGGCACGTCGACGCGCGTCAGCACGCCAATGCAGAACGATTTCAGGTCGCGCTCGGAAACAAGAACCGGGGTTGCGGGCGGGACGGCCATGCATCCATCTC